>DASUGV010000455.1:0-11545 GCA_036273835.1 Rhodocyclaceae bacterium | reverse complement strand
CAACCTCATCGAAGAACATGTGTGGTTGGGGGACACGCCGATCGCGATGTGGAGCGGTACAGGACCGACGCAGACGTATTATGTGTTCGCGGATCAGATCGATACGCCACGCGCCATCGCGGACTCAACGGGCAAGATTCTCTGGAGATGGGATGGGGAGGCCTTTGGGCTCACGCCGCCCAATGAGGATGTTGATAATGATGGCGTCAAGTTGACCTATAACTTGAGGATGCCGGGGCAGTATGCGGATAAGGAGTCGGGACTCGTTCAGAACAACGCGAGATATTATGACCCAGGCATAGGGAGATATATCTCTTCTGATCCAATTGGACTTGCTGGTGGCATAAATACATATGCATATGTCAATGGCAATCCGCTGAGCCACGTTGATCCATTAGGACTGGCAGATGCGCTAGGCTGCCAGTCTTGCCATTGGTCGGCAGCGCCACCGCCTACTGGCCCAATATCGTTTCCACCGAAGCCAGGAGAACCGGGCGCAGGTGATCCAAATCCAGATAAACCGGGAGGAGTACTTGTTCCTCCATTTCCACCTTCTAGCGGTCCCCCGCCCGGGGGAAGTATGTGCGACGTGCTTCTAAAGCAATGCCTCAATGGCGCAAATATGTGTCCTGGCGTGTATCGGCCTCAAGTAGCAGGCATTTGTCTCGCTGGCTATGCTCTTTGTAGGGCAATAACAGCTCCGCATGACCCGCCCGGACCGACTCTTGGCCCACCTTAGAGGAAAACAGATGACTGAATTTTTGTATGGCTCAAAAGGTTTCGCGTCTCTGGCTTGGCAAGAAATTGAGAAAGGTGTACCCGTGATGCTTAAGGTGGTTGGCTGGAAGAGACGCCTAATTTATAGAACACTTTTTTTGTACGCTTCGCACGGTCCTTTCTCTCGCGGAGGTGCTACTTCGAGGGGTGGGTTTTTTAGCTTGGCTTGGCGATCAATGCTGGTACCTTCTCTGATGGGGCTCTGCCACCATGCGCGTTCAAATGGAATGTCTGTTGCGGCAAACTACAATGGAACAACGCTAGAGGTTAGATTTGAAAAACCCGGAAGCGTAGCTTGGAAAGAGTGAAACGAAATCCGAGTTGTGTATTTAGAAAAAACCATCCCCACCCGCTGCGCGGGTAGCTGCTGAAATAAGAAGGGCCGCAGATCGCGGCCCTTGTTTTATTTATCTTCCCGGCTGCGCCAGCACCGCCTCGATCATCTCCATGACCATGCGCTGACGCGGCTTGGGTAACTGACTGATACGCTCCATATGCTGCTGTAATTTCGGTGCCGGCCCGCGCTTCTTGCTCGCAGCCGTCGACTCACCGAGCAGTTCCTCTAGACTCACCCCCAGCGTGGTAGGTTGGGCTTAATTTTTGAAGCCCAACATTTTACATATGCATTCCTCATAAGCCCGAAACACAAAAGATATTCATACCTTGCGCTTCACTGTAGGTAAGGTTTCGATAATGGCTCGTCGCCAAGCAACATTTATTTGCCATATCGCAAAACGCGGTCTACGCTCTATGCGCTTCCGCCAGGTATTCCCGCGTACGCATCTCAGCCAAGCGCGAGATCGTACGTGGAAACTCTTGTGCGTTCGGGCCTGCGCGATAGAGTTCGGAGTCCTCGGCTTGAGCGCTGACGATCAGCTTCACTCGCGCGTCGTAGAGAATGTCGACCAGCCAGGTGAAGCGGCGCGCTTCGTTGTTCTGGTCGGGCGTCATCACTGGAATGTCGGAGAGCAACACGGTGTGATGCTGATGCGCGATGGCGAGGTAGTCGTTCTGCGAGCGCGGGCCACCACATAAAGCAGCGAAATCGAACCAGATGATGCCGGGCGCTTTGCGACGCACGGACACCTTGCGATTGAGCAACACGATGTTTCCGCCGGTTCCGGCTGTGCCGGCAATCTTGATGAAGTGCTCGGCCAATTGCGCGTCGGCCGCGGGACTATTGGGCACGATGAAAATGTTCATGCGTTCGAGGGAAAGCAGACGGTAGTCGGTGCCGTGGTCGACCTCGCACACGTCGAAGTGTTGCTTAATGAGTTCTATTGTCGGGATGAAATTCTGGCGTTGCAGCCCGTTGGGATAGAGGCCGTCGGGTGGATAGTTGGATGTCATAACGAAGACGACGCCGCGCACGATCAGCGCTTCGAGCAAGCGGCCGAGAATCATCGCGTCGGCGATGTCGGACACATGGAACTCGTCGAAACACATCAGGCGCGTTTGCTCGGCGATCTTGTCGGCGACCTTGGTCAGCGGATCGTCTTCATCCTTGAACGCGCGCAATTGTTCATGCACGGATTGCATGAAGGCATGAAAGTGCACGCGGCGTTTGCGCCGGTAAGGCAAGGCATCGAAGAAGCAATCCATGATGAGGCTCTTGCCGCGCCCCACGCCGCCCCATAGATACACGCTGCGCGGCAGATCGGGATTAAAGATCAATTTGCGCCAGGCGTTGCGGCGCACCGCTTTGAATGCCAGCAGTTCGGTATATAAATCCTGCAAGCGTTCGACGGCCCTGAGTTGCGCGGAGTCCGCTTTGTATCCGCGCGCTTGCAGCAATGCATTGTAGGCGTCGACGACGCCTAACTCGGGGACGTTGAGGATTTGATATGACGTTGTCAATTCAAGAAAATAAGCCGCGCAAAGTAATCAAGGGCATCAATATAGATTCCTTCCCCTTTCAAGGGGGAAGGTCAGGATGGGGGTGTTGAGCGTTCTCTGTCGGCCAACTTTCACTATTGCACGCTTGCACCCCCACCCTGGCCCTCCCCCTTCTGGGGGAGGGAATGTGGTCTAGCTTTGATGAGCTGTGGTCTAATGTCTTGGTGGTAAGGCTTTGAGCTTTTCAGGTTCAAGTGGATTCCCGCCTTCGCGGGAATGACGAAGCTCCGATTTATTCACACATTTTCAGAAGTGCAGCGAGCGCTTATCCACCGCAAGCGCGGCTTCATGCATCGCCTCCGAAAGCGTCGGATGCGCATGGCATGTGCGTGCAAGATCCTCCGACGACGCCTTGAATTCCATGCTGACGACTGCTTCTGCGATCAGCTCGGAAGCGTTGGTGCCGATGATATGCACGCCGAGAATCTCGTCCGTTTCCGCGTGAGCAATCACTTTGACGAAGCCGGTTGTATCGCCCTGCCCCAGCGCGCGGCCATTTGCGATAAAGGGAATCTGACCGTTCTTGAACGGAACGTTGTTCGCCTTGAGTTCCTGTTCGGTTTTGCCGACCCAGGCAATTTCGGGATGCGTGTAGATGACCCACGGCACGGTGTCGTAATTGACGTGACCAGCTTGGCCGGCGATGACTTCCGCCACCATCACGCCTTCTTCCATGCCCTTGTGCGCCAGCATCGGACCCGGCACGACATCGCCCACTGCCCATACGTTCTTAAGATTGGTGGAGCAGTGTTCGTCGACCTTGACGCGACCGCGCTCGTCCAATTCGAGGCCCACGGCCGCCGCGTTGAGACCATCCGTGTTCGGCACGCGTCCGACGGCGACAATGAGCTTGTCGACTTCGATGCTTTGCTCGCCTTCGTCGTTTTCGTATTTTATGACAATTGATTTGTCGTTGCGTGTCACTTGCTTGATTTGAATACCGAGTTGAATCTTCAGACCTTGCTTGCCGAAAATTTTCCAGGCTTCCTTGGAAACGGCCGTGTCCGCCGCGGCGAGAAAATCCGGCAGCGCTTCCAGAATGGTGACGTCGGAGCCGAGACGTTTCCACACGGAACCCATTTCCAGGCCGATCACGCCGGCACCGATCACGCCCAGGCGCTTAGGGACCTCGTTGATGTCCAAGGCGCCGTCATTGTCGAGAATCAGTTTCTGATCGACTTCGATGCCCGGCAAATGGCGCGCGCGCGAACCGGTTGCGATGACTACATGCTTAGTCGACACGACCTCCTCGCCGACTTTGACTTGCCACATGCCGTCCGATTGACCGACAAAACTGCCCATGCCGGGCAGGAAAGTAACCTTGTATTTTTTGAACAAACTTTTGATGCCGGTCACCAGTTGCGTGACGATGTTGTCCTTGCGTTTGATCATCGAAGGCACGTCGATCGACACGCCTTCTGTCTTGATGCCGTGCATGACAAATGAATGGTTGGCCTGCTCGAACAATTCGCTGGAATGCAACAACGCTTTCGACGGAATGCAGCCGACGTTCAGGCATGTTCCACCCAGGCGCGGCTGGCCCTTCGGATCAGCATACGGTTCGAATTCGCAGCACGCGGTCTTGAAACCCAACTGACCGGCACGAATGGCAGCGATATAACCCGCCGGGCCACCGCCAATGACAACGACATCAAATTCTTGGGCCATGCTTTTTTTACGCTCCAGGTTTTATGGTTTCGGCCCGCCACCTTCGACAGGCACAAATATCCAGCACAGCAAGTAAGCGACGATTCCTACACCGAAACACAGCACTAGCAATGTCATCAACAAACGTAATATCCAGCTTTCAATCTCAATCGATCGCGCAAACCCGCCACATACTCCACCAAGCCATCGATCGGTGCGCGAACGGCGTATGAGGCGGATTTGCGGAAAATCAGACTCCGCATCGTCTCGCAGCAAACGGGCTTTGGCTGCCGCGAATTCATTCTCCGTCAACGTGCCTTCGTCACGAAGGCGACGCAGTTTTTCCACTTCATCGGCAACACTCATCGGCATATCAAAGATCGAGCAGCAAGCGCGCCGGATCTTCCAGCGCTTCCTTCATCGCCACCAGTCCAAGCACCGCCTCCCGGCCATCGATAATGCGATGGTCATACGACATGGCCAGGTAGTTGATCGGCCGGATGACGATCTGGCCGTTCTCCACCACCGGTCTATCCTTGGTGGCGTGCACGCCCAGGATGGCGGACTGCGGCGGGTTGATGATGGGTGTCGACAACATGGAACCGAACACACCTCCGTTCGAAATGGAGAAGGTGCCGCCGGTGAGCTCTTCAATCGAGAGTTTGCCGTCCTTGGCCTTGGCGCCATATTCGGCGATCTTCTTTTCGATGTCGGCGATCGTCATCTGATCCGCATTGCGCACGATGGGTACGACCAGACCGCGCGGCGATCCGACTGCGATACCGATGTCGAAGTAGCCGTGATAAATAATGTCATTGCCATCGATGGAAGCATTCAGCACCGGGTACTTCTTGAGCGCATGCACGACCGCCTTGACGAAGAAGGACATGAAGCCGAGCTTCACGCCGTGCTCTTTCTCGAACTTGTCTTTGTACTTGTTGCGCAAGTCCATCACCGGCGCCATGTTCACTTCATTGAACGTAGTGAGGATGGCGTTGGTCGATTGCGATTGCACCAGGCGTTCCGCAATGCGTGCACGCAACCGGCTCATGGGCACCCGCTCTTCCGGGCGGTCGCCGAGAATGGCTTCGACGGAGACGGGCGCCGGTGGCTGCGGTAGCGCCACCGCGGTGCTCACGGCCGCAGGCGCCACGGCGGGCGCTGAAACACTGCTGCCCGTGGAAGGTTTGCTCACGCCAAGGGCATCGGCCTTCGTGACGCGTCCACCCGGGCCCGAGCCTTGTATGCTGTTGGCATCCGCACCTTTCTCGGCGAGGATCTTGCGCGCCGCCGGCCCTGCACCTGCATTCGATGACGTTGCAGCTGGCGCAGCAGCAGCGGGTTTAGATTCGGCTGCCGAGGCCGTTACGCTGGCTTTGGCCTCGGTGTCGATGTGGGCAATCACTTCGCCGCTCGTTACTGTCGTGCCATTGCCCTTGATGATTTTCACCAGCACGCCGTCATGCGGCGCGGGCGTTTCGAGAACGACCTTATCGGTTTCGATATCGATCATGTTCTCATCGCGGGCAACCGGTTCGCCCTCTTTCTTGTGCCAGGTGACCAGCGTCGCCTCGGACACGGACTCCGACAACTGAGGGACTTTTACTTCGATAAGCATATTTTCGATTCCTTTGTTTTATCGGTCAGCTTAGACAGTGGGCGATTACTGCAAGGGCGCCAGCTCTTGGTTGAGCGGACCGAAAGCACCCTCGACGACTGCTTTTTGTTGGGCATTGTGTTTGGCGTAATAACCCACCGCCGGCGATGCCGATGCCGGGCGGCTGATCAGATGCAGAACGTGATGCTTGCCGAGCGAACGCGCAAGATGATTGCGCGAAGCGAACCAGTACCAGGAACCTTGATTCCGCGGTTCCTCCTGACACCAAACGATATCTTTAGCCTTGGGATATTTGCTGATCTCGCGCGCAAACGCTTCGTTCGGGAAGGGATACAACTGCTCGATACGAACGATGGCCACATTCTTGTGATCGCGCGCTTTACGTTCGGCCACCAGATCGTAATAGACCTTTCCGCTGCATAGAATGACCCGTTCGACTTTCTTCGGATCGAGATCGCTCATATCGCCGATGACCGTTTGGAATCCCGCATTGGACAACTCTTCCAGCGAAGACACAGCGTCCTTGGAACGCAGCAGGGATTTCGGCGACATCACGACCAGAGGCTTGCGCAATTTGCGCGTCATCTGACGCCGCAAGAGATGGAAAATTTGCGACGGTGTCGTCGGCACGCACACTTGCCAGTTGTTTTCCCCGCACAGCTGCATGAAGCGTTCGAGGCGTGCGGACGAATGTTCCGGACCTTGGCCGGCGTAACCATGCGGCAACAGCATGGTGATCGCCGACTGGCGGCCCCACTTCGCTTCGCCGGAACTGATGAACTGATCGATGACGACTTGCGCGCCGTTGGCGAAATCGCCGAACTGTGCTTCCCATATGACAAGTTCATTAGGGACGGCTGTGGCGTAACCATATTCGAAACCGAGTATGCCGGCCTCCGACAACACGGAGTCGATGATGACAAACGATGCCTGCCCGTCCTGCACATGCTGCAGCGGAATGTACGAACCGGCATCCCAACGCTCGCGATTCTGATCGTGGAGTACGGCGTGGCGGTGAGAGAATGTACCGCGCCCGCTATCCTGGCCCGACACGCGCACACCAAATCCTTCAGCCACTAGCGAAGCATAAGCGAGACTCTCGCCCATGCCCCAATCGAGCGGACGCGTGCCTTCGCCCATGGCCTTGCGATCTTCGACGACCTTGGCCACTGTTGGATGCAATGTCATACCCGCAGGCACGGCCACAAGACGCTCGGCTAGGCGCTTGAGCTCCGATAAAGGCACTGCCGTGTTCGCTTCGTCCGTGTAACTAGCTTTGATGAACGGGCTCCAGTCTTGCGCAAACTTGCGCTGATGACCGGAAAGCACCGGGTTGTACAACAGCTCACCACGGTCCAGCGCAGCACGGTAATCCTTGATGATCTGATCCGGCTCGTTGGCCGCGCAAACACCTTGCGCCACCAGCTTGTCCGCATAAAGTTTGCGCGTGCCCGGATGCGCGCCGATTTTCTTGTACATCAGCGGCTGCGTCACCATCGGCTCGTCGCCTTCGTTGTGACCGAGTTTGCGGAAGCAGATGAGATCGACGACGACATCCTTCTTGAACGTTTGACGGAATTCGATCGCCATTTGGCATGCCAGCGCCACCGCTTCCGGATCGTCGCCATTGACGTGCAAGATCGGCGCATCGGCCATCTTGAATATGTCAGTGCAATAAAGCGAAGAACGGCTGTCGCGCGGATCCGATGTCGTGAATCCAATCTGGTTATTGACTACGAGATGGATCGTTCCGCCCGTGCCATAACCGCGCGTCTGGCTGAAATTCAACAGTTCCTGATTGACGCCCTGACCGGCCACGGCCGCGTCGCCATGAATGACCACCGGCAGCACTTGCACCTTTGCCGTATCCCCGCGGCATTTCTGACGCGCATACACCGAACCTTCGACGACGGCGTTGACGATTTCCAGATGCGACGGATTGAACGCCAGCGACAAGTGAACCGGACCGCCCGGTGTGCTGACATCGCTGGAGAAGCCCATGTGGTATTTCACATCACCGGACGACAATTCTTCGATGTGCTTTTCTTCGAATTCCGAGAACAGCGACGCGGGACTTTTGCCAAGCGTATTCACCAGCACATTCAAGCGGCCGCGGTGGGCCATGCCGATGACGATCTCTTGCACGCCTTGCGAGCCCGCCACGTTGATGAAGGTATCCATCGCCACGATGGCCGATTCGCCACCTTCCAATGAAAAGCGCTTCTGTCCGACATATTTCGTGTGGAGATATTTCTCCAGCGTTTCCGCTGCAGTCAAACGCTCCAGCACACGCTTCTTTTGTTCCGCTGCAAAACTCGGCGTGGAGCGGATCGGTTCCAGCTTGCTCTGGATCCAGCGCTTTTGCGCCGTGTCGCTGATATACATGTATTCGGCAGCCAGCGTGCCGCAGTATGTTTGACGTAATGCTTCCAGAATCTCGCGCAACGTAGCTTGCGGATTTTGCTGAAACTGGAACGAACCGATGGCGAAGGGCGCGGACAAATCGGCTTCGGTAAAGCCGTAATGCGACGGCTCGAGTTCAGGAATCGGCGGGCGCTCCTGACGCTTGAGCGGATCGAGCTGCGCCCACCGGTTACCGAGGAAGCGATATGCATTGATCATTTGCAGCACGCCGATCTGGCGCTTGTCTGCCACGCCGCTCGCCGCGCCCGCCAACTTGCTCTGCTTGGCCATGTGCGCGAAAGACGCGATGACAGGCGCATGTGCCACGTCACGTCCGCCACCAGGCAAGTTCTGCAGCGAATCGAAATAGTCGCGCCATTGCTCGTCGACACTGGCTGGATTCTCCAGATACGATTCGTAGAGCTCTTCAATGAACGGCGCGTTGCTGCCGAACAGATACGAGTTGGTAATGAGCTGTTTCATCATGTGAATCACCTTTGCAGGTACAGGTGGTATGGAACTGTCATACTTTTCGTCATCATCCGCGCTTATTTGCGCTCGTTTTCGCTCATTTACGTTGCCCCATCGGCACGACATCGCGCGCCGCTGCGCCGGTATAGAGCTGGCGAGGACGGCCGATCTTCTGATCGGGGTCGCTGATCATTTCGTTCCACTGCGCGATCCAGCCAATCGTGCGCGCCAGCGCGAAGATGCCGGTGAACAACGGCACGGGAATGCCCATCGCCTTTTGTACGATGCCCGAGTAGAAGTCGACGTTCGGATAGAGTTTGCGCGACACGAAGTATTCGTCTTCGAGCGCGATCTTTTCCAGCGCCATAGCCAGCTTGAATAGCGGATCGTCGTGCAGGCCCAGCGCATCCAGCACTTCGTGACAGGTTTCGCGCATGAGCTTGGCGCGCGGATCGTAATTCTTGTAGACACGATGGCCGAAGCCCATCAGCAACACGCCCGAATTCTTGTCCTTCACTTTGGCAATGAATTCGCCGATCTTGGCGACACCGCCCGCAGCTTGAATCTCGTCGAGCATGCGCAGACAGGCTTCGTTTGCGCCGCCGTGCGCGGGACCCCACAGGCAAGCAATTCCCGCTGCGATGCAAGCAAAGGGATTGGCACCCGATGAACCCGACAAACGCACCGTGGAGGTCGACGCGTTCTGTTCGTGATCGGCATGCAAAATCAATATGCGGTCCATGGCGCGCACCAGCACCGGGTTCGGCTCATAGTCCTCACACGGGGTTGCAAACATCATATGGAGGAAGTTGGCGCTGTAATCGAGATCGTTGCGCGGGTAGATGAAGGGCTGTCCGACGGTGTACTTGTATGCCATCGCCACGATGGTCGGCATCTTGGCGATGAGGCGGATCGCCGCGATCATGCGGTGCTCGGCGTTGGTGATGTCGAGCGAATCCTGATAGTAAGCCGACAGTGCGCCGACTACGCCCACCAGGATCGCCATCGGGTGCGCATCGCGACGGAAACCTTGATACAGGCGCGTGAGTTGTTCGTGCACCATCGTATGCTGACGCACAGTCGTGACAAAACTGTCGTACTGCGCCTTGTTGGGTAGCTCGCCGTGTTTGAGCAGATAGCAGACTTCCATGAAGTTCGCATTCACCGCCAATTGTTCGATCGGATAACCGCGATACATCAATTCGCCTTTATCGCCATCGATGTAAGTGATGGAAGATTTACAGGACGCTGTGGACATGAAGCCCGGATCGAAAGTGAATGCGCCCGACTTGGCGTACAGCGAGCGGATATCGATAACGTCGGGTCCGATCGAACCGGACATGACGGGAAAATCAAGCGACTTCCCATCGAGGGTCAACGTAGCGGTGCGCGGCGTGCTCATACTATTTCCTTCCATTTTCGTTAATATTTCTCGTCTCAATCCACTCAACTCAATCCAGTTTGTTTATGTCGTTGGAATACCATCCCTCAACAGCGCCAACGTTTGTCTCCAATTTTCGACATCGCATGCGCTGCGCCCATTGAGCATCGACCACATCTCGATGTCGTCGCAGCTCAAGAAATTCAGTAAATCTTCCAACTGCTGTTCATCCAAGGAGTCCAGATGTTCAGCGATGAAACGCGTGAAAAACAGATCAAGCTCCAGCAACCCGCGCCGGCATCGCCACTTCACCCGCTCGCGCAGAGCGTGCAATGCGGGCTCGACCATCGCAGCGCTCATACGGCACGCTGCAACATCAGATCCTTGATCTTTCCAATGGCTCTGGTCGGATTCAAATGCTTGGGGCATACATCCACACAATTCATGATCGTATGACAGCGGAATAACCGGTACGGATCTTCCAGATTATCCAGCCGCTCGTTGGTGGCCTGATCGCGCGTATCCGCAATAAAACGATAGGCTTGCAGCAAGCCGGCCGGGCCGACGAATTTGTCCGGATTCCACCAGAACGACGGGCACGCCGTCGAACAGCAGGCGCACAGAATACATTCGTACAAACCGTTGAGCTCTTCGCGGTCTTCCGGCGATTGCAGGCGCTCGCGCTCCGGCGGCGGATCGTTGTTGATGACGTAAGGCTTGATCGAATTGTACTGTTTGAAAAACTGCGTCATGTCGACGATCAAGTCGCGAATCACCGGTAGCCCCGGCAGCGGACGCAACACGATCGGCTGCTTGAGGGAATCGACATTGGTCAGACACGCCAGACCATTCTTGCCGTTGATATTCATTGCGTCCGAGCCACACACACCTTCGCGGCACGAGCGGCGGATCGACAGCGAATCGTCCTTCGCCTTGATCTTGACGAGCGCGTCCAACAGCTTGTGATCAGACGGTTCCAGTTCAACCGAAATGTCTTGCATGTACGGCGCCGCGTCCTTGTCCGGATCGTAGCGATAGATTTTGAACTGGACTGTGCGCCTGGACATATCGTTTGTCATATTTTCAGCAGCCATGCTTTGTCTCTCCTGCGCGATCAATATGCGCGCGTCTTCAGCGCAATGCTTTCAACCGTGAGAGGCTTCAGATTCACGGGTTTGTATTGCAAGCGATTGCCTTCGCGGAACCACAGCGTGTGCTTGAGCCAGTTCTGATCGTCGCGGCCATTCGGATGCGCAGGCGTATCCGGCGCGTCGTCGCGGACATGCGCCCCACGCGATTCGGTACGCGCATTGGCCGACACCAGTGTCGACTTCGCCACCTCGATAAGGTTC
>DASUGV010000454.1:0-4653 GCA_036273835.1 Rhodocyclaceae bacterium | reverse complement strand
AATTGCATAATCAAATGAACATCAATTCATTATTTACAACGATTACAAAATGTTCGACTTCGAGCAGGCGCGCGCACGAGATCAGCGACGCTCGATTGCGCGCCCCATCGCACTGCTAGCAAATATATCGTCCGGCACCTGCTCGCCGCCACTCACTTCAGGGACCACAGGTCGCAAAAATGCAGCAAGCGGCGAATGGACAATGCAGAAAAGCCAAAAGCGGTTGATTCAGATATATGACGTATAAATATACGTATTTCTACTAGGCAGCAATACTGTCGATTTGATAGGAATCAAAAACCACAAGGATCGCGTCCAGCGATGCCGCGTCGGCGACTTCGTTAAAACAGTTGTCCAGAAATCCTGGTTTGATTCCTTCCAGGAAAGCAACGACTTCCAGTTTCGCCAGCGAATCCAGCTCATAGTCGCCGTCAATTTCCAAAACACCCGATTCTCGGTTTGCCAACAACTCAGAAACAATTCGATCTTTCAACATGGTTGTTCTCCTCTTAAACTTTTGCTTTACCTGAAGTCCCTGTTTCGAACTCTTCGACGAACTGAATAGCACTCGGTACTAGAGCTGTACCGTAGCGCTGCTTGAACGCATCGTTTATGGCGCGGGCAGCGGCATCGCCCACGACAATCACATTAAATCCTGTCACCAATCCTGCGCTCTGGATGGGTTGTATTTTTGCGTACTTCACACCGGGTACGGCGCACGCCACACGTTCCAATTCTTCTTTCTCGATGCGCATGCCTTTGATCTTTAATTGACCGTCCGCTCGCCCTAGAAAATAGAATTTGCCGTCGCGCTCCGCAACGAGATCCTTGGTGTCGAAAAATTCCACTTCCGTGCTGTGCAGGTAGCGGGCAACTTGAGGGCCGCGTATGACCAGTGTGCCATGTGCCGATATTTCGCCCTTGTTGCCACCGAATGGCTTTCCGATCGATACATCGGAAGTGGGCTCCAATGTCGCAATATCCAATCGTTCTCCGGTACATGCAATGGTTGTTTCAGTCGGACCGTACACGTTGATGATTGCTCCATTGGTCAATGCTCTCCAATCAAGAGCCAGCGAAGCGCCTAAGCGTTCTCCACAGAACAGGGACACAGGAATGGACACCGCCGCTTGAGGTGTTGTCAAACGTGCGCGCGCCGCGAGAATATTTGCAGCAAGCGTTGGCGTAGAGAACCAGATATCGATCGGGCGATTACAGAAATCCGCCATGACCATTCGCTCTCTCGGCGTGGGTATTTGCAAAGTCGACCCGAATGAAAAAGCTAAAAGGAGGTCGTGATAGAAAAGATCGAACAGAGGCGAAAAAACAGCCGAAATATTCTTGGCTGACTTGTATTCGGGAATGAAGTCGACAATGCCTTCAATGTATGCGCTCAGGTTTGGAGCAGATACCAAAATGCCTTTGGGTTTTCCCGTTGTTCCCGATGTAAACAAGCAATAAACATCTTCAGGTTTGCGCTGTGCGGTTCCTTGGCCCTGATGCGTCGACAGCTCACCGTTTGCATTGATGAAAACGAAACCCGGTAGAAGCTCCAGCAGATCTTCGAACGAGAGCTTCAGCGTGCTGAATGGCACGATAGTGCGTTGCGCCAAAACGCAGGCGGAGAATACGGAAATGTAGCGTTCCACATCGGCGCAGTCGCATACGACGAATGACGCGTCCGGCATTTCTTGCAGTTGACGTGCGATGCCCTGCGCGGTGGCTGCAACCTCCGAAAACGAGCGTCGACTCGAACCGAGATCCAGCATGATCCGGTCGCCAAACTGTTCAAATGCTTTTGCAATTGGAAGCATAAAAATCGTCCTTATAAATACGCAAGCTCACTCATTCTTCTTTTTCTCGAAGAGCCCGCAAGCAGTTATCCCTCTGCGCGATGCAGATCCCGTTGCGCTAACGCTTGCGTTACGGCGATCGTAAGATCGTTGAAGCAACTGGCTGTATAAATGATGTCCGGTTCAAGCAGCTCTTCGCCGAATTCATTTCCAATTCGTTCGAGCATGCGAATCGCGCCGAGAGAATCACCACCCAGGTCGAAGAAATCGTCACTGGGTTTAATATAGGAAACATGTAGCAGTTCCTGCCAGATTTTTGCCAGTGTTTCTGAAACCGACGACGATATCGTCCCGTCTGCGGGGGTGGCGGCGAATTGCGTGTCTGACGAGGAAAGATCAGAAGCCATGTTCTGTAACCTTTTCCTCTCCATTGCGAATCTTTGTAAGGATTGCAATTCTCAACATCTTCTCTCCTCGCTTGTGTGCGAACGCAGCAATCGGCGATGCCATAACAAACGACACAGCCCGTCTTATTTTATTGATAGCCCGAAGCGATGGGCTCGTGGAATTTTGACGACCTTAAACCACTTGGATTGCTGAAAAGTGACATAGCATAGCGGAAATTCTGCTGACTGCAACTGTAAGCAAGGGACATCCCGCTGCTTCAATGTAGTCCCGATTTCTTGTCTCAGAATTGCCACGCGTAGGTGCAGCGCGTGAACACGTATGACTTTGGTTTATGTCTACTCCGCGCTCGGTACGGCGAGATTTTCGCGATCGGGTCGATCGGTATTGGGCTTGGGTAACGCTCTGCGATCAAGCTTGCCATTGGGACTGACCGGCATCGCATCAAGAAATATAAAGCTTTGCGGCAACATGTAATCCGGTAGGCTGGCCTTCAGGTGGACTTTCAGCGCCTGGGCGCTGACTTCACTGTCGACGACGATATAAGCAACAAGTCGTTTTTCGCCAGGGTGATCTTCTCTTACCATGACAGCGGCATCTTTGACCGCTTCGTGCGCAATCAAGGTAGCTTCGATCTCACCGAGTTCGATGCGATAACCGCGTAGTTTCACCTGCGAATCGACGCGGCCCAGGAATTCGATATTTCCATCTTCCAGATAGCGCGCCTTGTCGCCCGTGCGATACATGCGCGCACCAGGTTCGCTGCTGAACGGATTTGCGACGAAACGCTCTGCGGTCAAATCGGGGCGATTCAAATAACCGCGAGCAAGACCGATGCCGCTGACGTAAAGCTCGCCTGGAACACCGGTTGGCGTTGGCACCAAGCGCTCGTTCAAGATGTAGACATGGGTGTTGGCAAGCGGACGTCCGATGGGCACCGTATGTTCCACCGACGCATCCACTTGGTTCCAGGTGGCGCACACTGTGGCCTCGGTGGGACCATATGCATTGAGCATGCGGCGGCCGCGAGCCCATATGCGGGCCAGCTCCGGAGGCCATGCTTCTCCCGCGAGCACCAGCGTCTTGAGCGCCGGTAACGATTTCTGCGGCAGCACGGCCAGCAATGAAGGCGGCAGCGTAACCACGGTGATCGCGGATTTTTCGAGTAACTTTGTGATTTCGTACGTCGAGCGCAGCGCTTCCTGCCGCAGCAGATGAAGGCAGGCACCTTGCGTCAAGGTGACGAATGCTTCGGAAACGGCAGCGTCGAAACTGATCGATGCGAATTGCAAAACCTGGCTTGCGTTCTCCACCTCGAATGCATCGGCTTGCGCGAGACATAAATTACATAGTCCTTGGTGCGCCAGCGCCACGCCTTTCGGTTTCCCGGTCGATCCCGACGTGTAAATCACGTAAGCCAGTGTTTGAGGAAGCGCACGGGTAACGGGATTGCTCGAATCGCTATGCGAAATGGATAGCCAGTCGCGATCCAGGCAGACGGTGTTTATGCCATCGTATTTCAAATGGCCAAGCAACGCTTCCTGACAGAGAACGAGGGCCGGACGCGCATCGTCGATCATATATGCCAAACGATCCGTGGGATAAGCCGGATCCAGAGGCACGTAGGCTCCGCCCGCTTTCAATATTCCGAGAAGTCCGATCACCATCTCGAGCGAGCGCTTGGCACACAGACCGACAAGAACATCGGGGCCGACGCCCTTGGCAATCAGACAATGCGCCAACTGATTGGCCTTGGCGTTCAGCGCCGCGTAGGTCAGGGATTGATCTTCGAACACCACTGCTGGCGCATCGGGCGTCTTTTCGACTTGGCGTTCGAACAATTCATGGACGCAAGCGTGTGGGCACGCGGCTGTCGTTGCATTCCAATCGACAACGATTTGCTGATATTCAGCATCCGTCAATATGGGTAGATCTCCGATTCGCGCTGAGGGATCGTCCAAGACCGCCTGAAACAAATTCTTCAGGTGTCCAGCCATACGTTCGATGGTGCTCGGTTTGAACAGATCGCTGCTGTAGCAGAACGCTCCATTCAAAGCGTCGTCATCGTCGAACTGCAAGACCAGGTCGAATTGCTCCGCGTGCTCGCCATCCATGTTTCGCAAAGCCAAGTCGGATAATGGCATTGGAATAAATGGTGACGGCTGCACGAGAAAACATACCTGCACCAGCATGGCATGACTGCGGCTGCGCGCGTGGCCCAAGGCCTTGGTCAAATATGCGAAAGGCATGTCACGATGCGCGTGGCCCTGCCTGGCAACTTCCCCTGTCCGCTGCAACAATTCAGTGAAACCGGGATTGTCCGACAGATCGTTTCGCATCACCAGGACATTGCTGAATGATTCAGACGCAGCGTGATCGCCACTGGCGACGATGCTGCCGACATTGATATCCATTTGCCCGCAATACCGCGAAAGCAGAACATTGAAGCCGGTCA
>DASUGV010000453.1:0-2806 GCA_036273835.1 Rhodocyclaceae bacterium | reverse complement strand
CGTTCCAGACGATTGCGGATTTCGACTGCATCGGTGAGCGGCGTCTCGTCTTGCGGCAGCAACAAGGTGGATGACAATACTGGTTCGCCCAATTGCTCCAACAACACCGTCATGACCGGATGATCCGGCACGCGCAGCCCGATCGTCTTCCGTTTGGAATGCAGCACGCGACGCGGCAGTTGCTTGGTGCCTTCGAGAATAAATGTATAGGGGCCTGGCGTGGTGGCCTTGAGCAAACGAAACTGCGCGTTGTCGACGCGCGCATACGTAGCGATTTCAGACAGATCGCGGCACATCAGCGTGAAGTGATGACGATCGTCAACCTGCCGGATGGTGCGAATACGATTCAGCACGTCGGTATTGCCCGTCAGGCCGGCCAGCGAATAAGCCGCGTCAGTCGGCACGACAATCAAACCGCCATCGCGCAGAATACTCGCTGCTTGACGGATCAGACGCGGTTGGGGATGTTCCGGATGAAGTTCAAAAAACTGTGCCATCTAAAATGCTATTGGCATAAAACGCGACCACACGGGCGTCAGATCCGGAGGCAACGGTTGGGCTTGACCGATATCCACATGACTCTCTCCTGGCCCGTGAAAGTCCGACGCACGCGACGCGAGAAAACCGTACTGGCGCGCGGCGCGTGCATACTCGAGAATTTGCGGATCCGTATGCGCGCTGGTGACAACCTCGATCGCTTCGCCGCCCAGATCGCGAAAGCGATTGAAGAGTGAGGCCATCTCCG
Source organism: Rhodocyclaceae bacterium (assembly GCA_036273835.1). Lineage (GTDB taxonomy): Bacteria > Pseudomonadota > Gammaproteobacteria > Burkholderiales > Rhodocyclaceae > DASUGV01. The sequence goes on along the minus strand of DASUGV010000453.1, from coordinate 2,061 downwards.
CTTTCGAAAGCCGGTAGCGTCCGGGGTGGGCAATGACCGCCACGCCGCCTGCGGCATGAATCCATTCGAGCGCCTGGCCGAGCGTTGCCCATTCGTGATCGACGAAGCCCGGCTTGCCGCGCACGAGATAATGATCGAAGACCTCCTGCGTATTGCGCGAAATGCCCGCCTCCACCAGATAACGCGCAAAATGCGCGCGGCTGATAAGCCCCGGATTCTCGGCGAAACTCGCCGCGCCTTCGTATGCGTCGCGAATACCGATCTTAGCCAGCTCGTCGCCGATGCGGCGCGCGCGTCCCTCGCGCCCTGAACGCACTACGTCGAGCCCTTGCGTCAATGCTTTCGACTGAGGATCGATATTTAGCCCAACGATGTGAATGGTCTGATCCAGCCAGGACACTGAAATTTCAACGCCGTCTATGAAATCCAGTTCGCAGCCTTGCGCAGCCTTGCGCGCCTCGGCCAAACCGCCGAGTTCATCGTGGTCGGACAGTGCCAATAGATCGACGCCATTGGCCTTGGCACGACGCACCACTTCCGTCGGGCTCAACAACCCATCGGATACGGTGGAATGGCAATGCAGGTCGGCATTGAACGGCGTGTTCATGATTTGGACAACATTCGGACAAGATTCGAGACAACTGCGGCATCGGCGCCGCAAAAGCTGCGAGGCAAATATTCGGTACATCCAGAATTTGACACGCCCATCATAACAGACGCTTGCCTTGCCGCCCCACGCTCCAGTACAGTTCACCGATGTTCGGGAGAGTGTTTATTCGCACGGCCGTTGCAGTGGTGAATAAGCCGCCGAAGGCGTAACCCCCCGGGATCGCTCAGGCAAAAGGGCCGAACATGCGAATGAAAATCTGGAGAGCGATGCGGCATCGGGCACGGGCCGGCATCCACCGAAGGGGCACTCGGCCGAACACGCATCGGCTGCAATCTCTCAGGTATCAAGGACAGATGGGGGCGCGAAAAACAATCCGGCATGGATTGGCTTCGCGCCCTTTTTGCTTTTTTAGTTCCACGCATTCGTATCGAGAGTTCGAGAATCCCGCATGACGCAACGTACGCCGCTCTATCAAGCTCACCTTGCCGCCAACGGCAAGATGGTCGACTTCGCTGGCTGGGATATGCCAATCCACTATGGCTCCCAACTCGAAGAACATCATCTCGTGCGCCGCGACGCGGGCATGTTCGACGTATCGCACATGCTCATCGTCGACATCACCGGCGCGGGCGCCAACGCCTTTCTCAGGCGGCTGCTCGCCAACGACGTCGACAAACTGAAAGAGCCGGGCAAGGCGCTGTATTCGTGCATGCTCGATGAAAATGGCGGTGTCATAGACGATCTGATCGTCTACTTCTTTACTCAAAATTTTTATCGTGTCGTCGTCAATGCGGGAACCGCCGACAAGGATCTGGCCTGGATGCGCAAACAAGCCGCCTCGATGCCCGCCGGCGGCAACGTCACCATCGAATCGCGCCGTACGCTGGCGATGATCGCCGTGCAGGGCCCGCATGCGCGCGCCAAAGTGTGGGCAGCGTTGCCCGGTTCGCAGAAAGCATCCGAATCGCTCAAATATTTTCAAGCCGCGCAGTTCGATGACACGCAGTTCAATGACATTACCATTTGCCGGACGGGCTACACCGGCGAAGATGGCTTTGAATTGATGTTGCCCGCAACGCGCGTAGTCGAGGTCTGGAATGCACTTCTGGCCGCGGGCGTCAAACCTGCCGGCCTCGGCGCGCGCGATACGCTGCGCCTGGAAGCGGGCATGAACCTCTACGGGCAGGACATGGACGAACAGGTCACGCCGCTCGAATCGGGACTCGCGTGGACAGTGGATATGACAGGCGAGAGAGAATTTGTCGGCCGCGTTGCGCTCGAAAAGGAACCGTTGCGCACGTTGGTCGGTCTTGTACTCATCGATCGCGGCGTCTTGCGCAGCCATATGAAAGTCTTCACCGCGCAAGGCGAAGGCGAGACCACCAGCGGCAGCTTCTCGCCAACCATAAATGCCTCCATCGCATTCGCCCGCGTGCCGCTTGGCCTCGCGC
>DASUGV010000452.1:0-2746 GCA_036273835.1 Rhodocyclaceae bacterium | reverse complement strand
GATCGGTAACGAAGAAGACTTCACGGCCTGTCTGGGGTTCGCAGTGGAAGGCGCCGACGAACATCTGACCAACATCGAGACCGACTCCTTCGCCAACATGATCAAGAGCGCGGTCAAGGAATTCCCCAACTTCAAGGTGGCCGCGACAACGCTGCGCAACGCCAAGACCGCATCGATCAACGACTGGTCCGCCATCCTGTGGTATGACGGCACCATATATGAATCGATGAAGCGCGACAACCTGGAAATCTATGATCGCGTCGGTGGCGGCGATGGTTTCGCGTCCGGCCTGGCCTATGGCTTCATGGAAGGCAAGGGCCCGCAGGCGGCTGTCGAGTATGGCGCTGCGCATGGTGCATTGGCCATGAGCACACCGGGCGATACGTCGATGGTGCGCGTGGAAGAAGTCGAGGCGGCGATGAAGGGTAAAGGCGCTCGCGTTATACGATGATTTACGCATAAGGCTACTGCGCGGGCCGATCTCGACATTCCGGTGCTCGCTGTACTTCAGTACAGCTCCGCTCCTCGTATCGACCTCGACCCGCTCGCTACGCCTTCTACGCAAATCTGCGGCTTGGGTTTAAAAGCAAAGGCCCGACAGTGTAAAAGCTGTTGGGCTTTTATTTTGCGGGCAGCTAAGATTCTCTGAGCAAGAAACAGGCAGATTCGCGACGTTCGGAGGTTGCCTCGATACACCGCTTCGCGGCACTCGGGACGAACGGGCTTGAGTGAATTGCGTGCCAAAACCAGCCGTTCGCCCCGAGTGGGCCGTAGGCCTGTATCGAGGGGAAGGTAGCAGAAAGCGTAGTTTCAAAACAGGAAAAATAAAATGTTCTACGTCTACATCGTGCGATGCGCCGACGACAGCTACTACACCGGCCACACCGATAATCTCGAACGACGTGTCGACCAGCACATGACCGGAGCATGCGGCGGCTACACTGCCGCACGCCTGCCGATCGAACTTGTGTGGTCGCAAGAATTCAATACGCGCGAAGAGGCGCTTTCTGTTGAACTACATATCAAGGGATGGAATCGCAAGAAGAAAGAAGCGTTGATGCGCGGCGATTGGCAGGATGTTTCTGCGGCAGCGAAGAAAAATTTTGGTCGTAAACCAGATTGAGGAATTTGTACTATGCCTCGATACACCGCTTCGCGGCACTCGGCACGAACGGATTTCAGCGAATAGTACCTTCCAAAAAATAGCCGTTCGCCTCCGAGTGGGCCGCAGGCCTGTATCGAGGGGTGGAGCAGCCTGCGATGGATGCAAATAAAACGTAGCGGCCGAGGGTCAATGTCGGGTTCATTCATTGCCAATGCATTTTGTGTCAGCGAGGTAGTCGTAATGAGCTATCAAATATCGAAGGACATGAGCACCACACAAGACGAAATTGGCGGGGCAACTCATATGTGCAGGGTGGACACGTTGCTCGAATCCACCCCCCGTATTTTCATTCAAAAATAAAAATCAACGAATCCCCGTATCGCACACAATATTCACGAACGTAAATGCCGACGACGTGACGACGATGTCCGTATCGGGGCAACGCAGCGCGATGGGAGTGGCTGGTAGGCTTACGTGCACGACATAGCTGCCTGCGGGAACGGTGTCGATGAAGTTGCCCGAAGCGTTGCTGATGGCCTGGCCGATGAGCTTGCCGGATGACTTGTCGAGCATTTGCAGTACTGCTTTGGCCATCGGTTGTGTACAGGGCTGATTGACTGAACATACGGGTGTGATGGGTCCTTCGACGATATGTCCGGCTATGCCAGGAACATATGTTGGCGCGACGATGCCTGATGATTGGGACAGCGCGTTCGCGGAGGCGAGCGACAGTCCGATACCGGACAGGATCAGGGTAAGGCGTCGAATGGTATTTGTCATGGTGATCTCCTTAAGTGATGTTGATAGACACTCTGGGGGCGACCCGCCGCACGCCATTTATGTCATAGGCATTGTCTGAATTTACCGAATGAAGTTGCGCGATGAGGCGGGCCCGCCATTTTGCGCCGCAGTCATTTCAAATCCAACTACATCTTCAAAGATCATTTGTCATATCCATTAAATTCATCAAAGTGCGACTCATGTCGAATGGCATCGCTAAAAATGCGATGAGATTCGACATCACGCAGAGTGGGTGTTGCTCGATAGAGAAGTGCAAACGTATTTCTAGTCCCGCACTAGACCGGAATCACATTGCGCATGCCGATGCCCATGCGGTTCCATGCGTTCATGTTGGCCGTGGCAAATGTGATCTCGACGATTTCCTGCTCGGAAAAATGCGGTTTGAGCGCATCGAATAGTTCGTTGGGCGCATGGCCTTGTTGAATATTTGTGAGTGCCTCGACCCAAGCCAACGCGGCGCGTTCGCGCGGCGAGAAGAAAGGCGATTCGTACCACACAATGAGCGTGTTGAGCTAGCGCGCATCGGCGCCTTGCGCAACGAGATCACGCCAATGCATGTCGACGCAGTAAGCGCAACCGTTGAGTTGTGAAGTGCGCAAAAAGATTAGGTTGACGAGATGTTTGCCGATGCTGAATTCCTTCACCGCACTACTGAAACCAAGAAGTGCTTGCATCGCTTTTGGCGCGAGCTTGCCGTAGGGAAGACGTTCTTTCGATATGGACATGATGGCTCCTGTTGATGCATAAGGAATGAAGGCTTGCAGGTTCTGCATGTAGAACCTGAACATTATGGCATCGGATAGCGATGACATAACTCAACCACTTCTGAACAAGCTTTCA
>DASUGV010000451.1:0-6616 GCA_036273835.1 Rhodocyclaceae bacterium | reverse complement strand
AATACCGGTTTGACGCCGGTGCTCTTGCTTGTGTCGACGGTTTGCGTTCTGACCTCTGCCATTTTTGCTTCGGCGATTGACTCTATTTCGCCCGAGATGGTGCCGCCCGCTTCGATCAACAACTTACCATAGCGAATTTTGCCTTTGACGCGGCCGGTCGCATGAATGATAAGTTGCTGGCGTGCGATGAGCTCGCCTTCGAACTGGCCATAGACTTCGGCGACGTCGATACCTACCTTGCCAGAGAATGCGCCGCGTTCCGTGATGCGAATGACGCGGCTATCCATCGTCGCTTCGACCCTGCCTTCGACGACCAGGGTGTCGCAATCGAGAATTTCCGCGCCCTTGAGTTTGACGTCGGGGCCGACGATCAAGCTGCTGCCAATCGTGTCGGCCTGGTCTGCCGTTGTCGCAGTAGGTGTTGGTTCTTCGACTGCCGCGGTGCGTGGTGCAGGCTCCACAATTTTGCTTGCTGGCGTGTTTGCGTGGGCGTTTGCATGAACGATGGGAGCGGGTTCGTTGCGCAGCGGAGGAAAGCCGCCGGGTGTGTGCACGACGGTACGTGGTGACGATGGCGATTTACGATCGGCAAGATTCTCCTGCGACATGGCTAAACTCGACGGCTTGTTGAACATGGCTTCTCCTTGATTGAGTTGAGGCGGAATCCTGTGAGCCCACGTTGAGATCCCGCGTCTGTGCCCGCTTTTCGCAAGTCACATGCCAGGTTTGCAAAGGCTCGGATAATCAATGCCTTGCGGCAAATCGTCACCCGATACACTGAAAGAAGTGTCGCCATTTGCAGTCATCGATCGAGTCGATGTTGCACAAGCGCTTGAAAAGATTGAAAGGTCTATTGTCGTTCGCTCACGACAAGGCTTGCATGCGTGTTGGATGTATGCCAGCCAATTAATTCAAATGTCATGATTTCGTCTGGATGCAGACTCGGCGCGAGACCATCAAACGGCTTTGGCCGCGATCAAGATGAAGTGCAAATGAAACTGAAATCCTGGCGCACGGCGCGATGCCGGCGCGTGGATGTCAGCGTTGTCGCAAGGAAAAAAGGGCGAACAAAAAAGAATTGCTCGATATCAAGCAATCAAAACCGCGAAGCGTCGGCAGCCATCATGCCGTGACGCGCTGGCGCATAGGGCATTACCGTCTTGCCGCCCGTTTTGTCGCTTTGAGGCTGACTCTTCCAGTCGAGATGTTCGCGCAACTCCATCGCCATCAAAGCGAGTTCGATATCTGCGCTTTGCTCTGTGTTGTCGAGAATTTGATTGGCATATGCCGGCTCGTCGAAGAAACGCTGTGCGTTGAGGGATTGCTGCTTTTGCTGACGCAAGCGGATCTTCAAACGCGCAACAAGCTGAATAAGATCGTTATCCATTATTCTTCCTTCATAGGAATTGATCGACCCAACTCCATCAGCAAGCGCCATGCCAAACCGCAAAACCCGGCTTGCTTCGTAGACCAATGGCTGGCAGAGTTCACGCCTGTTTTTAGGATCAAATTTATGAATAACCGTGCCGGATCTTTTGCACTCATCGTCATAGGCGCCTTGTTTTTACTGAACAATCTGGGCGTTTTCCGCTTCGCCCGGATCGGCGCTTTGTTTCATACATGGTGGCCTGCATTACTTATTTTGGCCGGCGTGCTGGGTTTGTTCGGTAAGCGCGGACGGTGACGCAGTGCGTGATCAAGTGACGTTAAACGGCTTACCCGACGATCCGCTGTTGCAACTTGCGTCACGTGATGTGCAGCAACAGGCCGCGCGCCTGGTGCAGGAATCTTTCGTGACATTGTTCCGCCTTTCGATGGAAGGCACCGAAGCACAGCGTCCAATCGTTATCGCGAAACTTGCCAAGCACTTGCAGGAATGGTCGCGCATGACGACGGAAGAAGCGGCGCAATTGCGCATGGCGTTGCTGCTGACGGGGCTCGATCAATGGGGCGTCGCATTCAGCCAGGCATTCGGATCGGGTGCGTTAACGGGCTTGACGATATTGGTCAGCGTGCTGCGCGAAGGTTTGAAAGAGGGCGAGCTCGAAGCGTGTCAGCGCTGCTTCGACATCGTGCAGGGCAATGAAACCAGCGCCTTCGATTTCAAAGTGGAACTGCGACGCGAACTCCATCTGGCATTGTGGCACGCCATGATTGCCGCAGAGGATCGCGAAGACGCGCTGGCTATTCTGCGCCAGATCGGCGGTATGATGATGGCATTGATACGCGTGATGCCGACACAAGGTTGGCGGCTGGTCGCCGATGCCTTGGCGTCCATCCAGATTCGCTGCCTCTCGCATTCGCTCGCAGTCGAGGGCCTGGCGCAGGAAATGACAGAAGAATTGTTCGCCGCGTTGGCGCACGAGCTACCGGAAAGTGTGCGCGAGACGATCATGCAAACGTCATCGCGCACGGTAGTGGCGTGGCAGCAGGCGCGGCGTGCTAAAGAACAACTACACTAAATCACTTCACGGTGTATCCGCGGCCGTCCAGGCAGGCCGACATGGCGCGTCGGTAGTCGGCGCCTTTCGTGTTGACCTGACCGGCATCGACTCCGCCGTGCGCAGCGGTCGGATCGAAGCCGCTTTGATCCATCGCCCACGAATGACATTCGTAACGATCCTTGTCCTGGCGTTCTTGCGACTGGCCATTGCGCGGATAGATAAAAATCTTGTCATCGGCGTTTGCATAAGCGGTGGTGGCGTCGCCGTCCGGTGGCGAGGTCACGACATAACCGTCGCCGGCCGGGCTTACCGTGTAATACGTGCCATCGGCGACGTAGTAGGTATTGCCGCCAATGACGCGCGTTTCATAGCAGTCGGGCAAAAACGGGATGACAACGCCGAAGGGCGGCGCGATGACTACAAACCGCGATCCGTACGGGCGATACCACACGCCGCCGGAGAAAAAGAAATGATCTCTGCCATGAACGAACACACGATGATCGTGCGGCAACACGTTGATCGATACGCCGATGCCCGGACGGAAGCCGCCATGCCAACCATGATCGAAATGCCCATGATCAAAATGTTCGCCGCCATGATGCCAATCGGCCTGGGCGAGACTGGAATAACCTAACAAGCTTGCGGGCAAGGTCAGCGACAATGTCAACGCCAACAAGCGCAAGCGGGAATGACGTTTGGATAATGACATGATGGTCTCCATTTCTAATATTGCGAGATGATTCTAATTAGTTGACGGTGTAGCCGCGGCCTTCGAGGCATGCGCCCATGGCGCGACGATATTCTGCCGCGCGCTCTTCGAGCCGTGCCCCGCGCGCATTCTGATTGGCATTTTCCGCGTCTTCGATGCGCTGAGCAGTCGCTTCCCGATCAGCGTCGGATGCGGAGCCCGCCGCAGCACCGACTACGCCACCGATCGCGGCACCTGCGAGCGCATTGGATGGCCGCGATACGGCTGCGCCAATCAACGCTCCGGTCACGCCGAGCACTGTCGCATCGTGATTGGGCGACACGGCAGGTTCGACCCTGACGGTGCGAACCGTGCCATCAGGCGGCAATTTGCTCGGTTCGAAACCAGTTTGCTTGACCGCCCAGTTATAGCACTCGAATCGATCGCGTTTTTGCTGATCCAGCGATTGGCCTTGTTTCGGATATGCATACACCTCCGTCGTGACTGGCGGCGGCGCGACGCGATAAGTCTCGGCATAGCGCGGCTCTGTTGCACAACCAGCAAGCGTCGCGCCTGCCAGAATGAGCGATGCCGGCAGGAGAAAATTCTTGCTACGTGTGAACTTGGTTTTCATGTCGGGCTCCATAACGTATTGCGTATCTCAGAGTCATTAAAACAACGCCACTGTATTTGTAGGCGCTGCTCTGATTTTCATTTTAGGAATTGCTGGATTCCAAGCTGTAAGCGACTGTATCCATTTGTATCTGCGGCAATCTCAACTACTCGTCATTCCCGCGAAAGCGGGAATCCACTTGAACCTCTCTATACCAGCGTGTGGATTCTCGCTTTCGCGGGAACGACAACACTTAGTTGGAGTAGCAACTTACGAGAGTGTTCCCCATTAATCCACTCACGCCCGGCGCTTTGTTCGCGATGCGGGGCCCGCCGCAGGCGGACAGCGTTGCGCCAGCCATGCTTGCAGGAAGTTTGCGAAGCCGCGTATTTTCGCCGACAGATGGCGCCTGCTTGGATATGCCACATAGATAGTCAGCGGCGGTGGTGTCCACGTTTTCAGAACCTCCACCAGCCTATCCTCGTCGACCGCCGTTTGCAGAATGAAGTCCGGCGCCATCGTCAGTCCAAGTCCTTGCGCTGCGAGTTCGCGCAACAATAAACCGCTGTTCGAATGTGCCGCGCTGGCGATGCGCACGCTTTGCGACTTGCCGTGCCGGTTCTCGAAACGCCACACGTGGCTTTCGTTCGTATAGGCGTAGGTCATGCATTGATGCCGCGACAAATCCGCCGGGCTGCGCGGCACGCCATGCTTCGCCAGATAGTGCGGCGATGCGCAGACCATCAGGCGCGCGCTGCCGATGGGACGCGCCACCAGATTCTGCGAACCCAGATCGCCGACGCGGATCGCCAGATCCAGACCCGCTTCCACGAGATCGACTTGCTGATCGGAAAGCGAGATGTCGAACTTCACTTGCGGATTCGCGCGTGTGAATTCCGCGATGGCCGGCGCGAGATGCCACGTCGCGAAACCGATCGGCGCCGTGATGCGCAAAGTGCCGCGCAGCGCGATGCTGGCGTTGCCGACGATCTCCTCGGCTTCTTCCAGATCGGCAAGCAATTGCAGGCAACGCTCGTAGTAAGCGCGGCCGTCTTCCGTCAGGCTGATGCGCCGTGTCGTGCGATTGAGCAGACGCGCGTTCAGCAACGCTTCGAGCTGCGCTACGCCGCGCGATACGGCCGAAGTCGAGATGTCCAAGCGTTCGGCCGCCGCCGCAAAACTGCCCAGATCGACGACCTTGCAGAAGATCGTCATGGCTTCGAAGCGATCCATCGATTGTCCCTATATTTGCAATAATTAATTGCATTGTAGGCGGTTTATTTCAAGCTCGGTAATCGGCACAATGCGTTTCGCATGCCGGACCCAAGAAAGCGTCTTACGCTTTTACATTGTCATCGCCACAGGAGAACAAAAATGAAACTGTATTACTCGCCCGGAGCTTGTTCGTTGTCCCCGCACATCGCATTGCGCGAAGCCGGTTTCACCTTCGACCTGGTCAAGGTCGACACCAAGACGAAAACAATTGAGGGCGGCGGCGATTTTCTCGCCATCAATCCCAAAGGATATGTGCCCGCGCTGCAACTCGATGATGGCTCCGTGCTCACCGAAGGTCCGGTCATCACGCAATACATCGCCGACCAAAAGCCTGCCGCAAATCTCGCACCTGCAGCAGGCACGATGGCGCGCTATCGCCTGCAGGAATGGCTCGGCTTTCTCAATTCCGAAATCCACAAAACCTTTAGTCCCTTGTTCCGGCCCACCACGCCGGACGTGTACAAAGAGATCGTGCGCGAAAATCTCGGGAACCGCTTCAACTACCTTTCGGGTCAACTGAAAGGAAAATCCTGGCTCACCGGCGACACGTTCACGATTGCCGACGGTTATCTATTCACGCTGTTGGGTTGGGGTAAGTGGACGGGTGTCGATATCGCCGCCTGGCCGGTCCTCGCCGACTACGTGGCACGCGTGGCGGCGCGTCCCGCAGTGCAGGCCGCGTTGAAGGCGGAAGGCTTGGTGAAGTGACTGGGTGAATGCTCGGGCGCACAGTTTTGAGCGCAAGAAATTACGGAGGGAAAGATGATCGATCTGTATTACTGGACAACTCCCAACGGACACAAGATCACCATGTTTCTCGAGGAATGCGGATTGCCGTATCGAATCGTTCCGGTGAACATCGGCAAGGGCGATCAGTTCAAAACGGATTTCTTGCGCATCTCGTCGAACAACAAGATTCCCGCAATTGTCGACAACGCGCCCGAAGATGGCGGTGCGCCGCTTGCACTGTTCGAATCCGGCGCGATCTTGTTGTATCTGGCAGACAAGACGAAGAAATTCATCGCGCAAGATTTGCGTGGCCGCAATGAAACGGTGCAATGGCTATTTTGGCAAATGGGCGGACTTGGACCCATGGCGGGGCAAAACCACCATTTCGTGCAGTACGCGCCCGAGAAGCTGCCTTATGCAATTGAACGCTACGTCAAAGAAACATCGCGTCTTTATGCGGTGCTGGATAAGCGTCTCGCGGATCGTGAATTTCTCGCGGGCGGAGAAGCAGGCGAATATTCCATTGCGGACATCGCAAGCTATCCGTGGATTGTGCCGTATGAGCGTCAGCAGCAGAACCTCGATGACTTCCCGAACCTGAAGCGCTGGTTCAACGCGATTCGCGAGCGTCCCGCGACCGTACGCGCTTACGCGCGCGCGCAAGAAGTGAATCCCTCGAACAAGCGAGCGGTCGATGACGAAGAGTCGCGCAAAATATTGTTCGGGCAAGATGCCAATACCATACGCAGTGCCAACGCAGGTAATGCCAACACTCGCAGCGCCAACAAAGCGGCAGGCGGATCGCCATGAGTACGCAGCGCCTGCCGACGGTATTCATTTCGCATGGATCGCCCATGCACGCCATCC
>DASUGV010000450.1:0-8823 GCA_036273835.1 Rhodocyclaceae bacterium | reverse complement strand
CGCCCAGATAGGTGACCTCGGTGGCGCGCTTGAAGTCGGCAGGAGAGACACTCATCACGTCGGCGAAGATCGTCGCCATTGCATCGTTTATCCACACGTCGATGTGTCCCCATTCAGCTTCAACGCGTGCCGCTGCGGCTTCCACTTCATCCGCACATGCCACATCGGTTGGTATGACAATGGCTTGCGCGCCGGACTGGCTGCCGATGCGTTCGACGTCCCCCCGTGCTCCTTCGAGACCCTCTATGCCGCGCGCTAAAAGCGCGATGCACCAGCCACGTTTTGCAAACTCGATGACTGTGGCGCGCCCCACGCCGGCGGAGGCGCCAGTCACTACTACAACGCGCTTCTCGCTTACTTCTGTTTTGCCTGGATGACTGACGCGGTTGATTTCATTCATGACGTTTATCCTGTCGTCGTAGCGACGTTGGTGGTCTGCGTACTTTGTGCGAGACTTTTCCAATCGATGACGCTTGCGAAAAATTTGCCTGGCATTGAAAAAATGGCGCACTCGTTGTTACGTCAAATCCGCTCTTGGCGAATCGCAAGACGCGTAGCACGGTTGAGGTGGCACCAGACACATTGATCACTTCTGAATTACTTCTTTTTGACAGCAGTTAGCGTGCCGCACGTGGTCGTTAGTGCGTGTTACGCTAGATGCGCCTAAATGCGAAAGGCCCACGGCATGCCGTGGGCCTTTCGGTGCAACGCAGATGAGTAAGCGCGATAAGTTTAATTTCGGCCGACAGATTCTGTGGCTTTTGATTGCATTTGATTACCAGTGTGTTTCGCGCTCGGCCGTTGCACTGATTTTGTGAATGGTCAGATCGGCTCCCTCAAATTCTTCTTCGGGGGAAAGCCGCAGTCCGGCAAATAGTTTGAGAAGACCATAGACAATGCCGCCGCCAAAAAAACCGACGGCGATACCTCCGAGAGTACCGATGAGCTGAGCGATAAAGCTCACGCCGCCCGTGCCACCGAGCGCAGTACTTCCAAAAATGCCCGCCGCGATGCCACCCCATACACCGCACAGGCCATGCAATGGCCAGACACCCAGGACGTCATCGATCTTCCAGCGATTCTGCGTCAGGGTGAACATCTGGACGAACAATACTCCAGCGATCAAGCCGGTTACCAAGGCGCCGATTGGGTGCATGACGTCCGAGCCTGCACAGACGGCTACCAAACCCGCCAGTGGACCGTTGTGCACGAAACCCGGATCGTTGCGGCCCATGATGAGCGCGGCCAGCGTTCCTCCAACCATAGCCATCAGAGAGTTGAGCGCGACCAAACCGCTGACTGCTTCGAGTTTCTGCGCGCTCATTACGTTGAAGCCAAACCATCCTACTGTTAAGACCCAGGCTCCAAGAGCCAAAAATGGAATGCTCGACGGCGGGTGCGCAGATATGCCACCGTCCTTGCTGTATCGGCCGCGACGTGCGCCCAGCAAAAGTACGGCGGCAAGTCCAACCCAGCCGCCGACCGCATGCACGACTACGCTACCCGCGAAGTCATGGAATTTGGCGCCGAAATTTCCTTCGAGCCAAGCTTGCAGGCCGAAGTTGCCATTCCAGGCGATACCCTCGAAAAATGGATAAACAAATCCCACCAGCATGAACGTTGCTGCCAGTTGCGGATTGAATTTGGCGCGTTCAGCGATACCACCGGAAACGATGGCCGGAATGGCGGCGGCGAAGGTCAACAGAAAGAAGAATCTCACCAGTTCATAGCCGTTATGCGAGGACAAACTTTGTGCATTGGCGAAGAAATTGGTGCCATAGGCGATGGCATAGCCAATAAAAAAATAAGCCAAAGTCGACACGCTGAAATCCGTCAGGATTTTGACTAGCGCGTTTACCTGGTTTTTCTTGCGAACCGTTCCCAACTCAAGGAACGCAAATCCCGCATGCATGGCAAGTACCATGACCGCGCCTAAAAGAATGAATAGAACATCACCCGAAGTTCTCAACTGCTCCATTATTGTCTCCGTCGTGCACAAAGATGGAGCATTAAGCACGAACCACGCCGAAAATTTATTTATTAAAAATCAGTCCGTTGAGACGAAGTGGCCTTCCTGCCCCTAAATCGTTCGCTCTTATTCGGTGCAATGATTTGGGTAAACGCACCAAAATGGTGATTTTATATAACTAAATGGAGGCCGCTAGAATTAATGCTAAAGGCATAAAATTGGCCTGGCATTGTGTTCAAACGGCTAAAAGGTGTAGCCCGTTTGAATGTCAACGGGCTCGAGCTTGTCCAGCAAACGAGCAAGGGGATGCAGTTCGCGATAACGTTGACAAGTCTTGCGAAGATGTTTGAGTACGAGCGGCATATCTTTCAGGTAGCCGTCTTTGCCGTCACGATGGTAAAGGCGCGTAAAAATTCCAAGCACTTTAAGATGCCGCTGCGCGCCCATGAACTCGTAGTCACGGTGGAAGTCGGCGAAATTGTCGCGCACCGGAATACCCAGTTTGCGTGAAGTGTCCCAATAACGGGCCAGCCAATCGAGCGTGAGTTCTTCGTCCCATTCAATGTAGGCGTCTTTGAACAGGGAGACGAGATCATAGGTAAGAGGACCATAGACGGCATCTTGGAAATCGAGAATGCCGGGGTTCGGCGTCGTCAACATTAGATTACGTGAATGAAAGTCACGGTGCACAAACACCTGCGGCTCGGAGAGGTTCACATTGAGGATGCTGTCAAAGGCTGCGTAAAGCGCTGTGCTGTCGGCATCGGAAAGAGACATTCCTTTGTGGCGCGCTACGTACCATACGGGGAATAGCTCCAATTCACGGAGCAATAGTGCACGGTCATATTCTGGAAGCACGCCGGGCCGGCTGGCGCGCTGGATGCAGGCAAGCGCTCCGAGCGCTTCCGCATAGAGTTCGGCCACGCGAGCAGTGTTCAGTTTTGCTTCGTTGAGCGCGCTCAGGTAAGTCGTTGAACCGAGATCGGAGAGGAGCAGAAAACCCTGTCCCAGGTCTTGTGCATGGACCTCTGGAACGTTGACGCCTGCTTCTTGAAGAAGTTTGGCGACGTGTAAGAAAGGACGACAGTCTTCGTGGTCGGGTGGCGCATCCATAACGATGCGCGTGTTGCTACCCGTATTTTCAATACAATCGGCTGCGTCCGCAAAGCGAATGCGGAAATAGCGCCGAAAGCTGGCGTCAGCGGAGGCCACGCTGATTTCGAATGCGCAGTCCGGATGCAACTGAGCGACCCAACCGCGAAGTTGTTCAAGGCGATCCAAGATCGGTTCTCCAAGCGCTTCATGTAGAATCGCGATCTTACAAGAACATCGCATGGAACTCGCTTGCTCGATTGCGTCTTTAGGTTTGTCAGGGCGCTTTTGGCGATCGAGTATTAACCACTGAATTTACGCACATCGCCTGCATGGTTCTACGTTTTCCCCTTTGCGCAGCACACACCTCATATGCGGTGACCCGGCTTCGGCCTCGCATGCTGACGCTTGCAGTATTGGCATGCTTTGCGCCACTAAGTCAGGCGGAATCAACTTCCTTGCGTGTCGATCCGCGCCTCGTTGCGGCCGTACAAACTCCGGCCGCACAAACGGTGACGCCAGCGAAGGTCGATACAAACAAGGTGACGCCAGAATCTGTGCCGCGCGATGCGAAGCCGAACGGGCAACTGACACACATCGAAGCAGACAAGATCGAAGGACGTAATGACGTCGAATTGCGCGCTCTGGGAAAAGTGCAACTCAAGCGCGGTGATCTCCAGCTCGATAGCGATACATTGACGTACGACCAACTCGGAAACGAAGCGACAGCTCAAGGCAACGTCAAGCTGCAACGAGAAAAAGATCACGTCGAAGGACCGCGCGCAAAAATTAATCTCGACACTTACGTCGGCGAATTCGATGCGCCAACCTATTCGTTTCAGCGAATCGACACGTCGAGTAGTTCGACCGAAGTAAAACCTGCCGTGACCGGCAGCGGATCGGCCGATGTGCTCAAACTCGAAGGCGAAAACCAATATCAACTCACGAACGCTACGTACTCGACGTGTCCCGCGCCGAGTCCTGATTGGTATCTGAAAATACGAGATTTGTCCCTCGACTACGATCGCAATCAGGGCAATGGAAAAAATGCCACGCTGGTGTTCAAGAATGTGCCGATCGTCTATGTGCCATGGATGGAGTTTCCGCTCAACGGCGGGCGGCAATCCGGATTGTTGCCACCCACTTTCGGTAGCTCATCCAATACGGGCTTGGATCTGACGGTACCTTATTATTTGAATTTGGCACCCAATTACGATGCGACCATCGCACCGCGCTGGATGGGACGTCGCGGTACGCAGCTCAATGGCGAGTTTCGCTACTTGACGGCGCATGCCAATGGAATATTGGCCGGAGAGTATTTGCCCGACGACCAAGTGGCACAAAAGTCGCGCAGTCTGCTCAGCGTCAAGCACAATCAGGATATCGGGTCAGGATTCTCGGGCGTAATCGACTACACCAAGGTATCCGACAACGACTATTTTGCCGATTTGAGCTCACGCATCACCGCTACTTCCCAGGCCACACTTAACCAACAAGCGCTGCTCAATTACGGCAACGGGTCTTGGTTTACCGGCGCCATCAATGCCCAGCATTACCAAACCTTAACGGGTGCATCGCCCTACGATCGCTTGCCACAGATTACCGCCAGAGCGAACTTGCCGGACGTATATGGCTTTGCGTTGGATATGCCGTCCGAATATACGCAGTTTAGGAACTCGACGTTGGATGAAGGCAAACGCACAGTGCTCTATCCGCAGGTGGCCTATCCCGTGCAAACCTCCGCTGCGTACTTGACGCCAAAAGTGGGCATGCATTTATCTCAATACGAACTGGATCGACGCACTTCCACCGGGCCCGACAGCATCAGCCGCGCGGTGCCGATCATGACGGTCGATAGCGGGCTGAATTTCGAGCGCGAAATCACGGTTAGAGACAAGGCATATACGCAAACGCTGGAGCCTCGCGTTTACTACGTGCGTGTGCCTTTCCGAAATCAAGATCAGATACCTGTATTCGATTCGGCCTTAGCGGATTTTAATTTTGCGCAACTTTTTTCTGAAAATGTGTTCTCTGGTAGCGACCGTATTGCCGACGCCAATCAAGTGACTGCTGGAGTGTCGTCTCGTTTCATCGAAAGCGATACGGGTGTGCAATGGTTGCAAGCGGCGGTTGGGCAACGTTATTACTTCAGCGATCAACGCGTGACGTTGCCGGGCGTTGCGCCGCGCACGGGACGGATAGCCGATTGGCTTGGCGCCGTGTCAGGTCGTGTGATGGACAAAGTAACCATCGATACAGCTTATCAATACGATCCGCGCGAGCATCGCAGCGAGCGTGCGACGGCGGGAATAAGTTATCAACCTGACTTTGCCAAGGTTGTCTCGGCGAGTTACCGCTATCAGCGGAACGATCCGACTGTGACCGACAGTGGCATACGCGATCTGGACATTTCGGGTCAATGGCCTTTGTGGGGCGGTTGGTATGGCGTTGGACGGTACGAACGTAACCTGCTTGATCATCGCTTGACCGAGGCCATCGCCGGATTGGAATACAAGGCGGATTGCTGGGTGTTGCGAACCGTGTGGCAGACTTTGATCAACACCAAACAATTGCGTAACAACGCCATTTTTGTGCAATTGGAATTTAATGGTCTGGCCTCGCTGGGTTCGAGTCCCGTTCAATTACTCAAGCGCAGTATTGGCGGTTATGGAAAGATTAACAGTGAGCCGGGTGTTGGCGATCCAGTGTTCGGCGGCAATGCCGACAACTAAATTGGCCGGATGCTTGTCTGAGAAGCAATGGCCGATCGATAGAGCGAAGAAAAGATGCGTCTTATTTCAATAGTAAACACAGTGCTGAACATTTCACGATTCATCGCGCTGATGATTTTTATGGCGTTGTCATCACATGTCGTGCTTGCAGAACCCGTCGACCGGATTGTCGCGGTGGTCAATGACGAAGTCATTACGCAATCGGAATTGGATGCTCGTGTTGCGCAGGCATCGGCGCAACTGCATCGTCAAGGTACGGCATTGCCACCCGCATCGCAGTTGCAGCATCAAATGCTCGACCGCCTGGTAGTTGAAAAACTGCAATTGCAAGAGGCACGCAACACCGGCTTGCATGTCGATGACAGCACGCTTCAGCGCGCCATTCAAACAATCGCCGATAACAACAAACTGAGCATCCCCGACTTGCGGACTGCGGTAGAAAAAGAAGAGGGTCTTTCCTGGGATCGCTTTCGCGAGGACATCCGCACGGAAATTACCTTATCGCGCTTGCGCGAGAACGAGGTCGATAGCAAGGTCGTCGTGAGCGATGCCGAAGTCGACGCGTTTTTGGCGAGCCCTGAAGCCGCGGTCGGTGGTCACGAATACCTGGTTTCTCATATCTTGCTGCGAGCCTCGGAAGGTGCGACGCCGGAGCAGTGGAATACGTTGCAGAAACGGGCAGACGAAGTGATGCGTTTAATAAATCAGGGCGATGACTTCGCCAAGCTGGCGGCCGCTTTCTCAGACGCGCAAGATGCCATGCAAGGCGGGTCGTTGGATTGGCAACCGCTCGAACGTTTGCCGGTTTTGTTTGCGGACGAGGTGCCCAAACTCAAGAAAGGCGATGTGAGTCCTTTGCTGCGTAGCGCTGCGGGACTGCACATTTTCAAGCTAGTCGATATACGCGATGCGCAAGTCAAAGAACAAAAAATAGAACAGACACATGCGCGGCATATTTTATTGCGTGCGTCCGACACGCTCAATGACACCGACGCCAAACGTCGCCTGAACGAGTTGCGCGATCGTCTGAAGAATGGAGCGGACTTTGCCGAATTGGCGCGGCTGAATTCCACCGATATTACGGCTGCCAAAGGCGGCGATCTTGGCTGGCTCTCGCCCGGCGACACGGTGCCGGAGTTCGAGCGCGCGATGAACGCACTCAAGCCTGGCGAAATCAGCGAACCAGTGCAGTCTCCTTTCGGTTGGCACCTTATACAAGTTCTCGAGCGCCGCACCGCGGACGTGACCACCGACCGTCGCCGCGCGAGCGCACGGAACGCGTTGCACGATCGCAAGGCGGACGAAACGTTTGACGACTGGCTGAGCCAATTACGTGATCAGGCTTACGTCGATCTGCGCCTGGATCAGTAGCCGAGTTAGTCCGATGGCATAATTGCGGACTGCATTCAGACACGTTTACGCGAGCGACACAGACATGCCATCGCTTCCTCTTCCCGTCATTGCCGTCACGAGCGGAGAGCCCGCCGGCATCGGGCCGGAAATTTGTGCGATGCTTGTACGGCGCGAGTGGCCGGCGCGTTTAGTGGTCATCGGCGATCAGCAATTGATTGCGCAACGTGCGGCACGCATGGGCGTGCATGTCGGCTTACGCGCATATTCCCCAGATAATCCAGCGCTGCCCGGCGCGCTAGAAGTCGCGCATGTTCCGCTCGTCGAGCCCAGTCAGGCTGGCGTGCTCAACACGGCCAACGCGCGCTATGTTCTTGGCATACTCGACCGCGCAATAGCCGGCTGCAAGAACGGCGAGTTCGCGGCGATGGTGACGGCCCCAGTTCAGAAAAGCGTTATAAATGATGCTGGCATAGAATTCACCGGGCATACCGAGTATCTGGCGGACAGCACCGGTACCGAGCGTGTCGTGATGATGCTGGCAGGCGAATGTGAAGACGGATCGTGGTTGCGCGTAGCCCTGGCAACCATTCATTTGCCGCTGAAAAATGTTCCATCGTCGATTACCCGCGAGGACTTGACCACTACGCTACGCATTTTGCATCACGACCTACAACGCAAATTCGGTTTCGCGCAACCGCGTATTCTAGTTGCTGGCCTTAATCCGCACGCGGGCGAAAGCGGTCACATGGGACGTGAAGAGATCGAGGTCATCGAGCCCGTACTAGACCAGCTCCGCAGCGAGGGCATGCAATTGGTGGGCCCCCTGCCTGCCGATACGCTATTTACGCCGCGCCAGCTTGCACGCGGCGACGCCGTGCTGGCGATGTATCACGATCAAGGGCTACCTACCTTGAAGTACGCAACGTTCGGTGGCGGCATCAATATCACATTGGGTCTGCCAATCATCCGCACTTCGGTCGATCACGGCACGGCATTGGATCTCGCGGGCTCCGGACGCGCCGATCCGGGCAGTATGTATGCCGCAGTCGATTGTGCATTGGCAATGATCGGGGCAAGTCGATGAAGCGTCGCGAATTTTTGGGTTCGGCACTCGCCGGCGTGTCGCTGGGTGCCTGCAGCAACCTGGTCGAAAAGACGGAGCCGGCGCCAGAGCCGATCAAACCCCCTGTTGCGAATCCCATTGTCATAGCGCCTGCGCCGGTCAAGCCCAGGCCGAAGATCGGCCTTGCGCTGGGAAGCGGTGCGGCGCGCGGTTTTGCCCATATCGGCGTAATCAAGGCACTGGAGACCAATGGCATCGATCCAGACATCATTGTCGGTACGAGCGCGGGCAGTGTCGTGGGCGCACTCTATGCGGCGGGCTTCGGAGTTTTCGATCTACAGAAGCTGGCGTTTCAGTTAGACGACAGCGCGTTCACCGAGTGGGCGATTTTCGAGCGCGGTTTCCTGAAAGGCGATGCATTGGAGCGTTTCATCAATCAGCAGGTCGGTAATAAGCCGATTGAAGGACTGAAGCGAAAATTTGCCGCGCTTGCGACGGATCTTGCAACGGGCGAGCCAGCAATATTCAGCAGCGGCAACGTGGGGATTGCAGTGCGTGCGTCGTCGTCGGTACCTGACGTCTTTGCGCCGGTCGTTATTCGCGATAAAGAATAT
>DASUGV010000449.1:0-5874 GCA_036273835.1 Rhodocyclaceae bacterium | reverse complement strand
GATTTTTGCCGCCTCGCGCATCTCATCGACATCCATATTGTCGAGCAGAATCATTTTTGCACCCGCATCGAGCGCCTGCCGCAACTGCTGTAAATTTTCGACTTCTATTTCGACGAAAGCGTTCGACGGCGCGATCTTTTGCGCCCGTTGCAGCGCTTGTTTAACGCCACCCGCAGCAATGATGTGATTTTCCTTTATTAGGATACCGTCATATAAGCCAATGCGATGGTTTGATCCACCAGCCGCCTTGACGGCATATTTCTGCGCCAAACGCAGACCGGGAAGCGTTTTGCGCGTATCGACGATGCATGCTTTGGTGCCTTCAATCGCGTCGATGAAATGGCGCACCATGGTGGCCGTCCCCGACAGCAGCTGCAGGAAATTCAACGCCGTACGTTCAGCAGTCAGCAACGGGCGCGCATTGGCGAACACATCGCACAACACCTGGCCAGCCTCGATACGTTCACCATCCTTGGCATGCCACACCACCGAACTTTGCGGATCCAGCATTTGAAACACGGCATCGAACCAGGCGGTGCCGCATAGCACCGCGTCCTGACGTGTCGTCACTCGGCCCGTCGCCGCCACGTCTTCAGGAATCAATAGCGCGGTCAGGTCTCCGGTACCGATGTCTTCGGCCAAAGCGCAAGCCACTTCGCGCTGAATCTCCACGCGCAGCTGATCGCTCAATTCATCGTCCGATACCATGTTCATTCGCTCTACCCTATGATGACGCCGGTTTGTGCAATTCTACACTCCACAGGAGCGATGTCCGACATGCTTACCTTGATCAGTCTCAGCGCTTTTACTTTGCTCGCGGTGGCCCTGCTCGTTACGCTGGTCTATGTACGGGATATTACACAAACAAAACACGCGATTCTGCGCAACTACCCGATTGTCGGTCGTTTGCGCTACTTCTTCGAGAATCTGGGCGAATATTTTCGTCAATATTTTTTCCTTGGCGACCGCGAGGAGATGCCCTTCAATCGCTCTACGCGCGCCTGGGTTTATCGTTTGGCGAAAGACGAGAGCAGCATCATCGGCTTCGGTTCTACTTATCATCTGCAAGAACCCGGCGCGTTAATTTTTGTTAATGCACCTTTTCCGATATTGGAAGACGAACGACAACCGACGCCACCATTTGTAATCGGTCAGGGTTGTTGTGAAAAACCCTTCGCAGCGCGCTCCATCGTCAACATCAGCGGAATGAGTTTCGGCGCGATCTCCAAGCCTGCCGTGCAAGCCTTGTCGCGCGGCGCATTCGAAGCGGGATGCTGGATGGGTACCGGCGAAGGCGGCTTGTCGCCCTATCACCTAGAGGGAGGATGTGACATTGTCATGCAAATCGGCACCGCCAAGTATGGCGTGCGCGATGCTCGCGGAAACATATCGCCGGAAAAATTACGCGAGATCGCTGCGCATGAATCGGTGCGTGCATTCGAAGTAAAACTCTCGCAAGGCGCAAAGCCCGGTAAAGGCGGCGTCTTGCCGGCAGCCAAAGTCACCGAGGAAATTGCACGCATTCGCGGTATTCCAGCCGGCATGGATTCCATCAGCCCCAATCGGCATCTCGATATCGCAAACGTCGAAGAACTGCTCGATTTCATTGCCCGCGCGCGCGACATCACTGGCAAACCCGTTGGCATAAAGACGGCCATTGGCGGCTGGCGCTTCATGAATGACCTATGCGAATCCATCCTGCGGCGCGGAGCCCACAGCGCTCCTGATTTTCTCGTCATCGATGGTGGCGAAGGTGGCTCGGGCGCCGCGCCGCAGGCACTGGCCGACCATGTCGCGCTGTCCATCGACGAGGCGCTGCCGCGCGTGGTAGACGCACTGATTGAAGCTGGTCTGAAAGAGCGCATAAAAGTTGTTGCATCGGGCAAGCTCGTTACTTCTGCGCGCGTCGCATGGGCCTTGGCCTGCGGCGCGGACTTCGTCAACACCGCTCGCGGTTTCATGTTTGCGCTTGGTTGCATACAGTCGCTGCGTTGTCACACCAACACCTGTCCCACTGGCGTCACGACTCATAACCCGCGCCTGCAACGCGGACTGGTCGTGGAGGAAAAATATCGACGCGTCGCCCACTACTGCATGTCGACGAACAAGGAAGTCGACATGATTGCCCACTCATGCGGTTTGCATCATGCGCGCGAATTTCGCCGCGAGCATGTGCGCATCGTGCAGCAGTCGGGCCGTTCGGAAGCGTTGGCGAGCTTATATCCGTACCCCGCGACGCGAATGTAAGCGATGCTACGCGCCGCGCCGATGTCCGTGCACGGCCACCACCACGCCCGCAACAGCGATGATCAACATGCCAAGCAGCGTCAGCGATGCGGGCACTTGGTGAAAAACCAGCCAGCCAAGCAAACCCGCCCATACCAGTTGCAAATAAGTCACCGGTGCCAGCATCGAAGCGGGCGAATCGCGAAAGGCTTGAATGAAGCAGAAATGTCCAACGCCGCCCAGCATGCCAAGACTCAGGAACAATCCGATATCCAGCGTCGACAGCGGCGGCCCGTGCCAGAACCACGGCAGCAACAAACCAAAACATACGCTGCCAACCAACGCCGAATAGTAGAGCATGACGACAGCATTTTCCGTGCTGCTGAGAATGCGCGTCAGCAACTGATAGCCTGTATTCGACAAGGCCGCGCCGAGCGCCAGCAACACGCCGACCGTATCCAGATTCCCGCCCGGCCGAGCGATCAACAAAACACCCGCGAATCCAGCAACCACCGCTGCAGCACGCACGGCACCGATACGTTCCTGCAAGACCGGTCTAGCCAACAGCACGACAAGCAAAGGCGCGAGAAACAACATGGACGTCGCCTCCGCCAGCGGCAAACGGCGCAATGCTGACGTCATGCAAAAGGTAATAACGACCAAACACATCGCACGCAGAACGACCACGCCGGTACGTTGAGTGCGCACGAGGTCGCGACCCATGCTCTGTGCAAATAAACCCGTCATTAACAACCAATGCACCGCGTAACGCACCCAGGCGATCAATGGCACGGGGTAACGCATGGCAAGATATTTCGCCGTCGCGTCCAAGCAGGCAAACAACAATAGCGCAACGGCATAATAGGCAATGCCACGCAACGGATGTTGTTTGCCGCCAGCATGGAGAGAGGCGAGGAACTTAGGCAACGCGGATCCTGGGTAAGACGGCAAAATCGAAGTGCCTATGCATGCACCGAACGCCGATTATGCTGATTAAATTTCAAGAAATCTGATTTTACCCAGCAGTTCGGCAGAAATCTCCTTTTTTGGCATCAGTAAAAAATGTCCCGGACCATTTTGGCGCAAGTAAATCGAAGCTAGCCATTCTCGTCCATCGCGATCAGCAAACCACGCTCGTTATAGAGAGGATTCAAACTGGAGACCTACTTGTCGTTTCATTCATTGGACTGCGTCGCCTTGTCGTGACGCAGTCCTCACCGAAAAATAGACAAACTCCGATTGATCCAGTGCTTACCTATTGGGATCCGGGTTGCCTAGGGTCTTCATGACCGCCTCAGCCAATCCTTCAAAACCTTTGGCGCTATAGTACGGATTCGTCACATACGAACCCGGAATCATTGTTCCTGGCGTAATAAGCGTATTACCCAACACATCTCCACGCCCGATTCGGTAAGCCGCCTTTATATCTGACAATGCCACGGCATTAGCAATGCGCCGCTGTGGTCCGTTCTCCGGACGATATAGGTCAAGATCTGTCGGAGACTGACGTACCATGGATGGGATATCGTAAGGATTGTAATCAAAAGCTCCACGGTTACGAACTACGTATACCCAGCGTTCCGGAGAGTGCAACGTCGTAATGTTCTCGGCGATCCTTGCCGCGTTTACGTCTATCGTACCTCGCAAATCGGCACTACGTCCCACATCAAATGCCCTGCTGGTAGCAATGCGATGCGCATCACCTTCTGATGCATGCAGTTCGATAAAATATCGGTTTTGATATCTCGCCACGTCATCAAGCGTCGCGTCCTCTAGCGCAAGTCCGCCCTCTTCCATGGGATAATATCTATCAGGTGAGTACTCGATATTTCTTACGTTTATCGCCCGTTGCTGCATAAAGCGTATGAGCGGATCACTATCTGGACGCGCAAGCGTATACGGCACGTGCTCTTTAGGATAAATAAATCGTTCGTTAGGAGCGACCTCCATCTTATAGCCGGCAAAGGCCGACTGTTGACTCAGCGAGAACACATCATTCGGATTTTCCGGCAGCACCATTAGAAAATGAGCTGGGCCATACGGCGGGTAAGCCGGGCCGGACGTTTTCCTGCTAAAGAGAGATAGCGCTCGACTGATCAAACTGGGTTTTTGCGCAGGCACCAGTTCCGGCTCCGGTGTTCGTATTGTTAAACCGGTTTCCGGTTTATCGCCTGACCCATCATCGATGAACGCGGTAAAAGGATCGCGTGGTCCGGCGAAAGAGGACATGCCGCCGATTTCATCGATTGGCGCGCCGCTCGCCGTGGTGAGTCCAACGTCATAAGGAGCATAAACATCACTAGAGATCGTTGGCTGTCCGCCGCCACCGCCACCTCCATTACCAAACCTATTTGCGGCTTCAATTAAATTATCTAGCACCACAATGTTGCTCTCATTGACACCCTTACCCATCACGCCTGGGTCATTCAGGTAGATCCTGCCTCTCGGGGCAATTAACAATTGAAAATCACTGAAATGGATATCGTGCGTTATGAGAAGATTCTTCATGCGCTCAAGCGCGGGAATAGATTCCTCAGTTAAAGGAAATTCTTTCGGGAAAGGAGTTTGGCCCGGATTGAGATTCTGTCGACCTAATTTCGCCTCCGCCAAGGCAGCCCATACATCGGAGCTACTAACCGCCCCATAAATGCGTTGCATCAGTAGTCCAGGCGCGTATCGGTAAGGCGTATGGACTTCCGCTAACGCAAATGTGTTAAGCGCATCAAAACCCATATCTCCCGCTTGCTGTAGTACGGTATGTTCGCGGATTAGCGAGCTGACATGCTCGTCCATCATCATTTCGGCGGTCATCTTGGGCGACTCATACAACTTTGCCGCAAAAGCAATCCTCGGCACTCCGACGGCTAAATCACTGTAGTTCCTGAGCCCGAGTACAATTTTCTGCATACGTGCGCCCAGAATATCCAACGTTCCGTCATCGCGTACGCCAAAATCTGCTTCGCGAATAACCCTGGGGAGGCCGAGATCCATGGCTTGAGGCTCGGACGTCGGCGGTCGCAGAATCAAACTACTGTTATTGGCCTCCCCTTCGCTTACAAACGTATCGAATGGTTTAGGCGCATATGGATCCCCTTCGCTGATATACGCAATGTTCGGATCATTTATCGGGCGCACACTGAAAGTACCGTCGATCATCTCGCCGGTATGGCCGTAATCGACCGATATCCGTGGCGTGGGAACGTCTGGTTGCTGTGGTACGAAGTCTCTCTGCAGTAGTCGCTCAAAGTCCGATGGCCCCTCGCTCGATCGCGGCACGAAGTCCTTCTGCATCAATCGCGCGAATCGCTCGGAGTGCGACAGCTCGTCGTCCATTTCCGGATCGTCGCCAGGCGGCAAATCCCCCGGTGTCAACACCGGCGTGCTCATGCCCATGTCCGGCGAGAGCGTTCGTGCCAGCATCAATCCGAGAGCGCTCGCGGCAATCCCTTCGTTGTCGCCGTTCGCGATGCTCACCCCAAGATTTACGCCGGAGGCGATCGCCATGAGCGATACCGGTGCGCCGAGCATGGCGGTACCGAACGTGTTCGAAGCGATAATACTGGCAGGGTCGGCGCCCTTCTGCAGCGCCGGCACGCTTTGACTGAAGTAATGCATGGGAGAGACGCTCTCATCCACCGTGCCCGGACC
>DASUGV010000448.1:0-3845 GCA_036273835.1 Rhodocyclaceae bacterium | reverse complement strand
TTTCCAATGACGCACGCACAAGATATTCGCGCGCTGCTCTGCGCAATGTTGATTTCTGCTGCAATGGCAGGTTGTGCTTCAAAGGGAAACTCCACGCCTGAAGCCGAAAAAACGCCAGCGTCGCAAGCAAGCGCGCCTGCACCCACCGGTGTGCAGCCCGGCATGAACGCTAAGGGTGAAGTCGTCGACTCGTCCAAGGTCGAAAGCGGCAGCGGCAAGAAGGTCAAAGTCGGCGAATGGGAGGGCGAGATCACCGGCAAGCCCGCGCCTAACAGCAAGTTCAACAAGCTGCAGATCGGCATGTCCATGAAACAAGTGACGGACCTCATCGGTCAGCCTTCCGATCAAGGCGTGTACATCACAGGCAAAGCTTTCATCCCGTTCTATTTTGGTGGCGACAAACATCGCTATGAACTGGTCTACAAAAATGTAGGCCGTTTAACTTTTGCAGGTGGCGGCGTAGGAGATTGGAATTCCGGTCATTTGATCTGGATCATCCATAACGCTCACGAACCTGCCTATCGTTGAGCGCGATGTCTAACGCCACCAATATTATTTGGTAACCATTTGGCAACTTCAGGCAACGACATTTCATGCAATTTAGAAAACTGACCGATCTCAACCTCACAGGCAAACGCGTATTCATCCGCGCCGACCTCAACGTGCCGCAGAATGATGACGGCAGCATTAGCGATGACACACGCATTCGCGCCTCGGTGCCTGGCATCAAATTGGCGCTCGACAAAGGCGCGGCCGTCATGGTCACGTCCCACCTGGGTCGTCCAACCGAAGGCGAGTTCAAGCCCGAGGATTCGCTGGCGCCAGTCGCCAAGCGCATGTCGGAATTGCTCGGCAAGCCGGTGCGTCTGGTGCAGAACTGGATCGATGGCGGCTTCGAAGTGAAGTCCGGCGAAGTCGTGCTGCTGGAAAACTGCCGCGTCAACAAGGGCGAGAAAAAAGATAGCGCGGAACTGGCCGCCAAAATGGCCAAGCTATGCGACGTGTATGTGAATGACGCATTCGCAACTGCGCATCGCGCTGAAGCTACCACGCACGCGCTGGCACTGGCCGCGCCGGTCGCTTGTGCAGGTCCGCTGCTCGCTGCGGAACTCGAAGCCCTTGGCAAGGCATTACTGTCGCCCGCGCGTCCGCTTGCGGCCATCGTCGGCGGCTCGAAAGTCTCGACCAAATTGACCATCCTCGACAGCCTGGCCGACAAGGTCGATCAACTGATCGTGGGTGGCGGCATCGCCAATACTTTTCTGCTGGCCGTCGGCTTGCCCATCGGCAAATCGCTCGTCGAAGCGGATCTGGTGCCGGAAGCCAAGCGCATCATCGACAAGATGGCTGCGCGCGGCGCTTCGGTTCCGATTCCAGTCGATGTCGTCGTCGCCAAGGAATTCTCCCCAACCGCGCAAGCCACGGTCAAAGCGGCCAAGGATGTCGATGACAATGACATGATTCTGGACATCGGTCCGCAGACCGCCACCAAGCTTGCCGAACAATTGAAAGCCGCGAAGACCATCGTATGGAATGGTCCACTAGGCGTATTCGAGTTCGATGCCTTCGCCAACGGCACCAAGGTTCTTGCGGAAGCGATCGCTTCGTCGAGCGCCATGTCACTGGCCGGTGGTGGCGACACGATCGCTGCGATCGCCAAGTTCGGTATCCAGGATAAGGTGGGTTACATCTCCACCGCCGGCGGCGCTTTCCTGGAATTCCTCGAAGGCAAATCATTGCCGGCGGTCGAAGCCTTGCATAGGCGAGCAAATAACTAATGAATTGCCACGTTGAGTTAGGACATCATTTAATGCCTAGCGCATTTCTTACCCGATGAACAAGCCCGACAAGCTTGACGGGAAAATTATGACAGCGTCCTCGCGCGGCCGGGCCACCGTTAAGGTGGCCAATAGCGCTGTGACGACGCCAGCCGGGACAACCCCGCTCGCCCATGCCCACGAAGGAGCAAGAATGCAACGCCACACAAAGATCGTCGCCACACTCGGCCCGGCCTCGAACGATTCCGAAGTACTCGAACGCATGATCCGCGCCGGCGTCGATGTCGTGCGCATGAACTTCTCGCACGGCAAGGCGGACGATCACATCGAACGCGCGCGGCTGGTACGTGCGGCAGCCGAGCGCGTCGGCAAACCGGTGGCGATCCTCGCCGATTTGCAAGGCCCGAAGATCCGCGTCGGCAAATTCGAGAAGGGCAAGACGACGCTGGAGAAAGGACAGAAATTCATTCTCGACGCGGCCTGCACATTGGGTAATGACGAACGCGTAGGACTGGATTACAAGGATCTGCCGAAGGACGTGCGTGCAGGTGTGCTGTTGCTGCTCGACGATGGTCGTTTGGTGCTGGAAGTCGACAAGGTGGTTGGTCAGGAAATTCACACCATCGTGCGTCAAGGCGGCGACCTGTCCAACAATAAGGGTATCAATCAGAAAGGCGGCGGACTGACCGCGCCCGCACTAACCGCAAAGGACATGGAAGACATCAAGACAGCGGCGAAGATGGAAGTGGATTACATCGCCGTGTCTTTCCCCAAATCTGCTGCCGACATGTACATGGCCAACACGCTGCTGCGCGCAGCGGGCAGCTCGGCATTGACGATTGCAAAGATCGAACGCACCGAAGCCGTCGTGCCTGAAACGCTGCGCGAGATTCTCGAATCATGTGACGGTGTCATGGTGGCGCGCGGCGATCTCGCCGTCGAAGTCGGCGAAGCGGCCGTGCCCGCGTTGCAAAAGATGATGATCCGGTTGGCGCGCGAAATGAACAAGCTGGCCATTACCGCCACGCAGATGATGGAGTCGATGATCCAGAATCCCATCCCTACTCGCGCCGAAGTATCCGACGTAGCCAATGCCGTGCTGGACGGCACCGATGCGGTGATGCTGTCTGCCGAAACCGCTGCGGGTAAATATCCCGTTGAAGTCGTCGAGACGATGGCGCGCATCTGCGAGGAAGCCAACAAATCATATCCGGTCACACTGGATCAGGAATTCCTTAACCGTACTTTCAGCCGCATCGATCAATCGATTGCCATGGCCGCGCTGTTCACTGCCCACCATCTCGGCGCCAAAGCCATCGCAGCCTGCACGCAGTCCGGTTCGACCGCACTGTGGATGAGCCGCATGAACGCAGGCGTACCTGTGTACGCGCTGACCTCCGACCCGAAAACCGTTCGCAAGACCGCCCTGTTCCGCGACGTCTGTCCCATCCTTACCTCGGCAATCACCGACGACCGCGAACATCTGCTGCGCGATGCCGAAATGACCTTGCTACGCAACGGTCTGGTCAAACCGGGCGACATCATCGTGATCACGGTCGGCGAACCGCTGGGCCAATCGGGCGGTACCAATAGCCTCAAGATCGTCCGTGTGGGCGAGCAGTAACAAGGCCTCGATCGAGCGCATAAGCCGTACCTGAGGTGTGGACTTTTAGCGGTGCAGGCGTAGGACATATTAAGAAACAAAAAAGGTAGAGAAAGGGCCGGGTTACTCTGGCCCTTTTCAATTTGGCGCCGTATTCGCAAAAGCGTTGGTTGCGCAAGAACGTTAAATTTTGTTGCTGCGCACCTTGTCAGGAACTCTTTTGTAAGCCACATTCCTACGGCGAAGTTGTTGCTGCTTTGTTCGCACCCCAAATTTATAAAGATGAGGAGACACAAATGATTCGCAAACTAATTGCGGGCGTCTTTGCCTGCATGCTGATCGGCGGCGCGCAAGCCGCTGCCGATGCACCTTCTGGCTGGACTAAGTGCGGCCAACCGCCAAGTGGCGCCTGCACTATGAGTGGCACGCATCAAACGACCCTGGGCAAGTCGGGCGTATTCGCC
>DASUGV010000447.1:0-7854 GCA_036273835.1 Rhodocyclaceae bacterium | reverse complement strand
GAATAGGACGCTGTCATGCGTTGAAGATTCCTCGTTGCGCTTTGTCGTCTCCAATACCACCGAGGCCGGTATTGCCCATGTTGATGAGTCGCTCGTTGCGGGCAAATGCCCGAACAGTTTTCCAGCGAAAGTCGCCGCGTTGCTTTGGCACCGTTTTCAGAAGCTGGGTGGAGATAGCAATACGGGACTGGTATTCCTGCCCTGCGAATTGATCGAAGCCAATGGCAGCGCATTGCGTAGCATCGTGCTGCAACATGTGCGCGCCTGGTCGTTGCCGCAAGTTTTTATCGATTGGATCGAGCGGCACAATCATTTTTTCAATACGCTGGTCGACCGCATCGTGCCCGGTTTCCCGGCAACCGAAGCCGACCGGTTGTTTGCGGATTTTGGTTATGACGATCCACTCACGGTGGCGGCGGAACCTTTCCATCTGTGGGTGATAGAAGGGCCATCTGCGCTGACCGACAAGATCGCTCGCGAACTTCCATTGCGCGAAGCCGGGTTGGACGTCGTATGGACTGCCGATTTGCAACCGTACCGCACGCGCAAGGTGCGCATCCTGAACGGTGCGCATACGGCCAGCGCATTGGCGGCTTACAGCGCGGGACTGGATACCGTGCAGAACATGATTGATGACAATGTCGTATCGCGCTATCTGAATAAATTGATGTTCGACGAGATCGTGCCGTTCGTACCGCTGCCGGATGCCGAGCGTAATAGCTATGCGCAGACGATCATGGAGCGTTTCGCCAATCCATACATTCGTCATGAACTGATTTCGATCGCGCTGAATTCCGTGTCCAAGTGGCAAGTGCGTGTGCTGCCGACATTGAAGGACTATGTTTCCAAATACGGCAACGCGCCCGCGTGCCTATCTTTTTCGTTGGCGGCCTTGCTAAATTTTTATCATGGTAGCTACAACGCAGAAGGTGTTGTGATTGGGAAACGCGGGACGAATCAAGAAAACAAGCCATATCCGATCAAGGACAATGCGGAAGTACTGACTGTGATGACAGCGGCCTGGCGAGGTTGGGTGCCGGGCAACGATCTGGCGCCTTTGGTAAATAGCCTGTTGGGAGATGCGCGCTTATGGGGAGAAGATCTCAATCTCTTGCCTGGACTGACCGCTCAGGTCGTAACGAGGCTGGCGCGTATCAAGGCGAGCGGCGTCAAGGATGCAATGGCCGAGTTGCTGGCTTGAAAGAATCGACGACAACTATCGACTCGTTGCCCGGTCCAATTTGATCAGTGTGACCGTAATGCCAAAGCGATACAGAAATGAGGTACAGGCCCATGCAAAAATCTGCTCTCATCCGCCTTCATGCTAATGACGATGTCGTAATCGCCACTCAGCAGCTGATGCCGGGAACCCGGCTGGAGTCGGAGAATCTCGAAGTCCATGGCTTGATACCACCTGGACACAAGGTTGCGACGCGCCACATCAAAACGGGTGAAGCGGTACGGCGCTACAACCAGATCATCGGTTTTGCCAAAGAAGATATCGAACGCGGACATCACGTTCATACGCAGAATCTTGCGGTTGCGGAATTCGAACGCAAACACGAATTCTGCGCCGACAAGCACGATACGCCGCAGGTCCCGAAGCCGGCTACATTCATGGGCTACGTACGGCCCAACGGCAGGGTCGGTACGCGCAACTACATCGGTGTGATCGCGTCGGTAAATTGTTCGGCGACAGTGGTGCGCAATATCGCCAAACATTTCAGCGAAGAGCGCTTGGCGGCCTGGCCGAATATCGATGGCGTCGTGGCATTGGTGCACCCTACGGGTTGCGGCATGGATAGCGCGGGCGATGGCATGGCCGTATTGCGGCGTACGCTGCTTGGCTATGCAGTGCACCCAAATTTTGCAGGTGTGTTGTTTGTTGGTCTGGGATGCGAAGTCAACCAGGTGGCGCCGATCGTGAAAGAGCTCGGCGGCCATGCCGATGGCATGTTGCAGACGCTCAATATTCAGGAGTTGGGTGGCACCTCATTGGCGATCAAACAAGGTGTCGAACTCGTTCAAGGCATGCTCGATGGCGCCAACAAGTTCGCGCGGCAGCCTGCGCAGCTCAGTAATCTGATCGTTGGACTCAATTGCGGTGGATCCGACGGCTACTCTGGCATCACGGCCAATCCGGCGCTGGGCGGCGCTGTGGATATGCTGGTGGCAAATGGCGGGACAGCGATCCTGTCCGAGACGCCTGAAATTTACGGTGCCGAACACTTGTTGACGCGTCGCGCAGTGAGTCCGGAGGTCGCGCAAAAATTGCTCGCGCGCATCGAATGGTGGAAGGACTACACCGCTCGCAATGGCGGCGAGATGGATAACAACCCCTCTGTCGGTAACAAAGCCGGCGGCCTCACGACCATTCTCGAAAAGTCGCTCGGCGCGGTCGCCAAGGGCGGTACGACGAATCTAAACGATGTTGTGGAATATGCCGAACAGGTCAAGACAAAAGGTTTTGTGTATATGGATACGCCTGGCTATGACCCGGTGTCAGCCACCGGCCAGGCAGCAGGCGGCGCGCAAATGATCTGCTTCACGACAGGTCGCGGTTCGGCATTCGGCTGCGCCGGTGTGCCGACACTCAAGATCGCAACCAACAACGTCCTCTGGAATCGCCAGCGCGATGACATGGATGTGAACACCGGCGACTTGCTGGACGGTGTGCCGATGAAAGAACTCAGTCAGCGTATCTTCGATGCCATCGTTCAATATGCGTCGGGCGAGAAGACGCGCAGTGAAGTGCTCGGCTACGGACAGGATGAATTCCTGCCCTGGCAAATTGGCGCGGTGATGTAACGCGGCGATCTAAATTACTGAGTGCCGCCTTTTCTGTGCGGACAAGGATTCTTCGTGCATTCCGCATAGAGATGCATGGCATGGTCGGTTAACTTGAAGCCGCGCGCAGCCGCGACTGCGTGTTGCCGCTCCTCGATGGCAGGATCGTAGAACTCTTCCACGCGACCGCAATCCAGGCACACGATGTGATCGTGGTGATTACCTTCGTTCAGTTCGAACACGGCCTTACCGGATTCGAAATGATGGCGCTTCAATAATCCTGCTTGCTCGAATTGCGTCAGTACGCGATAGATCGTCGCCAGCCCGACGTCCAGATGTTCGGTTAGCAGCAGCCGGTACACATCTTCGGCGGTAAGATGGCGCTCCGACGAGCGCTGAAACAGGTCCAAAATTTTCAGGCGCGGCAACGTCGCCTTCAGGCCCATGCTCTTGAGGTTCTGCGGGGTGGCCATGCTGAGACTCCGGCGGGTTCTTCAAACGCCTATGATATAGTCTGCGACGTTCGCGTGGAACGCCATTCGCGGCGTTGCGCTAATGTATTTTGTTCTCGATGTATTTTGTTCCAATGCCGTCCAATATCATGCCTATGTTGCATATCCGCCGCGCCCTCACTATGCCGAGACTCGTTGCATGCGGGTCGCTCGTTTTGCTCTCCGCGTGTTCGTATATCAGGCCTTTCAAGATCGATGTCCGCCAAGGTAATTATGTGTCGCAAACCATGGTGGCGCAGCTTTCGCCGGGCATGACGCAGGAGCAAGTGCGTTACATCATGGGTTCGCCATTGCTTGTCGATCCTTTCCACAAAGATCGCTGGGACTATATCTATCGTTTATCGCATGGCAACGGTTCCGTCGAAGAACGTCGCATTACCGTCCTGTTCCAAGACGGCAAGCTGTCGCACCTGGAGGGCGATGTGATTGCTGCCAGCGGTAAAGCGGGTTCGTCCGAGCCAGTGGTGCCGCATGCTCTTGACATAGGCTCACCGAGCGGATCGGCAAGCGGTGCGCCTGGCGACAAGAAGTGATCGACATGACAACGAAGGTTGCCATTGCCGGCAGTTCTGGACGCATGGGCCGCATGCTGATCGAAGCTGCCTTGCAGTCTCCGGGCATACAGCTCGCCGCCGCACTGGAGCGCGCTGAGAGTCCGTGGTTGGGGCGCGACGCCGGCGAGTTCGCAGGTGCGGTAACCGGCGTGATGATCTCTTCCGATGTCGACGCTGCCTTTCAAGTGGCCGATTGCCTGATTGATTTCACACGCCCGGAAGGGACCTTGATGCATCTTGCCGCTGCGCAGCGCGCGGGCAAGGCGATGGTCATCGGCACTACCGGTTTCAACCCACAAGAAAAAGCACTCGTCGCTGCCGCTGCACAAAAAATTCCGTTGGTGTTTTCGCCGAACATGGCGGTTGGCGTCAATGCGGTTTTCAAGTTACTGGAAGTGGCATCGAAGATTCTGGCTAGCGGTTACGATGTTGAAGTGGTGGAAGCTCATCATCGATTCAAAATCGATGCACCTTCAGGCACCGCTTTGCGCATGGGCGAGGTGGTCGCGCAGGCGCTCGGTCGAGATCTCAAGGAGTCTGCTGTCTATGGTCGTGAAGGGGTCACGGGCGAACGCGACGCGCAAACCATTGGTTTCGCTACGGTACGTGGCGGCGACATCGTTGGCGACCACACGGTGATTTTCGCCGGTCTGGGCGAGCGAGTGGAAATCTCGCACAAGGCAGGCAGCCGCATGCCTTACGCTACCGGAGCGTTGCGTGCTGCGACCTTCTTGCATGGTAAGCAGAATGGTCTCTTCGATATGCAGGATGTATTAGGTCTGAAGTAATTCAAACAAAGTAATTCAAATTTATGCCATGAAAAAAGGCGCG
Organism: Rhodocyclaceae bacterium; assembly: GCA_036273835.1. Classification (GTDB taxonomy): domain Bacteria; phylum Pseudomonadota; class Gammaproteobacteria; order Burkholderiales; family Rhodocyclaceae; genus DASUGV01. The sequence goes on along the minus strand of DASUGV010000447.1, from coordinate 3,170 downwards.
AGAACTTTGTTTCGCGCCTTTTGTTTTTTGAAGCGGCTGTGACGATCTACAATCTGAATCCGCTGACGATGCCATTCATTCTGCCAGCGAGCGCATGCAGCTTTTCGGCAGATACGCTCATGCTGCTCACCGCGGCATTGTTGTTTTCCACCATTTTGGCAATGCGCCCGATGTTGTTTGCGATGCCGGCATTGGAGTGGTTCTGTTCGCGTACCGAAGCTGCGATCTGATCCAGCTCATTAGTTGCACGAGCAACTGCATCGTTGGCGCTGGTGAGCGCCGCAACGGTGTCGTCCATTCCGGCGCGACTGTTTGCGATCGTGGTCAGGCCATGCGCGACGGAGCTTTCCAGATCGACGGCCTGTTCGTTCAACGTCGCCGTAATGGCATCGATTTCTGCGGCGGATTGGCCGGATTTTTCCGCGAGCTTGCGAACTTCATCCGCGACCACTGCGAAGCCGCGGCCTGCCTCGCCTGCGCGCGCCGCTTCGATGGCGGCATTGAGCGCCAGCAAATTGGTCTGATCGGCGATTTCACGTACCTGACGTGTCATCGAGCTGATGCGCTGCATGCTGGTAACCGATTCCTGCGAGGCGCTGGCTACGCGTTGAATGACCTGTGCCGTTTCCTCGATCACGTGTTTCACGTCGTTCAGCTTGTCCTGCACGCTGCGCGACTGATCCAAGCTATCGTGTGAAAGACGATTGGCGCTGTCGGCATTCTCTGTGATGGTCTGCATGGATTCCGAGAGTTCATCCATCGACTGCGCGGTGGAAGAGGCCGCTTCGGATTGTTCGAGGGAAGAGTCGGAAACTTTCGTAGCATCGGTGCCAACGGCGTCCACGCATTGTTTGAGCGCAACGGCGCCCTCTCGAATTTGTCCGATGACGTTGCCGAGCTCGCGGCGAATGGTTTCCGCACATTGCGCCACATAGCCAAACTCATCGGCCAAATCGGTGCTGATGGGGCGACTGAAGTCGCCTGACGACAGCCGCTTCAAATCTTCAGCCAGGATTTCGGTGCGATGAAGCTGACTCTGCAGCAACCACAGGAAAGCGCCGAGCGCGCCAGCACAGGCCATGACCATCACAACGATCGTAATCCAGAAGTCGCTTTGCGCGGCTTGCAAAATGCTGCTCGCACTGCTTGTATCAACCTTGCTGGCCTGGATGCTCAAGTCCTTGACTGCCGACCATTGCATTTCCAAACCGATACCGGCTGCAATCAGAACGCATAGTGTGCCCGCGCTGCAAACGAGGAGGAGTTGGTTGCGCATGCCGTTCGAAAAGCCAGTAAGCATGATGAGACGTCCTCTATAGATGAAATGCTGGTCCTGAATGTAACGGCAAAGTGGCAATGGGCTTTAGGGTCGGCATAAGACGAAAGAACAAGAAATTCAAGCATTCGGTGTACGTGCCGATAACCATCCGGGCGCGATCGCAATCGGAGTAATGCATGGCACGGCGCAAGCACATCGAAGAACATGAAAATCACGAGCGCTGGCTCGTTTCCTACGCCGACTTCATCACTTTGCTGTTTGCTTTCTTTGTCGTCATGTATGCCCTCAGCTCTGTCAACGAAGGCAAATACAGAGTGCTGTCCGATTCACTGGTCAATGCTTTTCGCAGCACCACCAATGCGCAAGGCGTGAGCGTCGCCGCCGTGCAGCGTTCCAATGACGCATCGATTCAGGCCGTCATTGCCAAAACGCCGCGAGCCGATCCTGCAACCGAAAAATTGCGGCAGGAAAATCGCCAGAAAATGCGCAGTATGGCCGACGAGATCAAGCGTGCGCTGGAGCCGCTGGTTGCGGGCGGCCAAGTGCATGTTACCGAAGGCGTTCATGGCATCTCGGTCGAAATTAATGCCAGCGTACTATTTCTACCCGGCGATGCGTTACTGAGTCCCGATGCGGTGCGTGCCTTGCGCGCAGTGGCGGAGGTGATCGCCAAGGGCGAATTTCCAATCACCGTCGAAGGACATACCGATACACTGCCAATCAGTACGCCCAACTTTCCGTCCAACTGGGAACTCTCAGCGGTGCGCGCATCGTCGGTTGTGCGTTTGTTTGTAGGCGCCGGCGTCGATCCTCGACGATTGACCGCGGCGGGCTACGGCGACCAACGCCCCATTGCGGACAACGCAACGCCCGAAGGACGCGCGCGCAATCGTCGCGTCACCATACTCATCGAATCCATGCTGCCCGAAGTTGCTGGCAATGCTGTGCCGACAGACGAATCCAGCCCCAAACCACACCAGCCGCCGCAACTGGATGGCGCACTTGGAACGCCGGAAAACATCAAACTGGTTCCACGTACTGAGGATAAATGACAAACGAATAAGTTGGCCGGCGCGAGTAGCGCAGAATTTTTCTAAACGCTTCCCAGATGTCTGGATCCGGGCCGCGCATAGGCGTGACCATTTGGGCCATAAACGGAAGGTTGGTCGGCTGACGATAGCAACACTGCCAGCGCTTGATGGTTGTGCTTGAGGCGGTCGGCGATGATCAGGCCGTTAGCCTGATTGAGATTGCGGGCGCGTTCGGCATCCGTCAGAAATTTGCGCCAACCCGGCAAATCAGGATTGCCGAGCAGGGCTTCCACGCCTTCGCGGTTGTGCGGCAAGCCAGCTTGTCCGAGGATGGCTGAGCGATTCGTGGCCATTTGCTGCAACTGTTGGGCAAGCTGATTCTTGCGCTCCGCGAGAGCAAAAAGAGGTTCGACATTCTGTTCGCCGAGAACAGCACGTTCCTGCTCGAGGACTACAACGAAATCCTGAACTTTTGCTGCTTCGGTAGCGAGCAGAGAGAGGAGGCGCTGACGCAGCGCGCCTTGATCTGTTGCTGCTGTCACGCGGTGCGCGGTTGTTGGGCAGACAGCATCTGACGCACGCTTTCGATGAGCCCGTCAGCTACCTTTTCCGGATTGACTTGGAATTGACCTTGCGCAATCGCTTGTTTGATCTCATCGACCTTGTCGCTATCCACGGCCGGTGCTTGACCAATGGCTTGTTCGAGTCGTTGTAGATGAGCCGAAAGCTCGACTTTCGACTCAGTGCTGGCTGGAGCACTGGCCGGCGCTTCGCGCGCCGCGCGCGATTTACTCTCGCTGGCGGTTGCACTCGACGATTTGACTGAGTTATCAATTTTCATTGCGTTTCCCCTTCTGACC
>DASUGV010000446.1:0-2808 GCA_036273835.1 Rhodocyclaceae bacterium | reverse complement strand
TTCAGTTTTAGCGGAAAGTTCAGCGGTTGTAGGACCTGCTCCGTCACAAGAGATCGTGTTCTTACCGAGCAGTCAAGTCGACTATCCAGCGGAATCAATTAACCTTCTTGACTTGAATGCGGCGTTAAATGGCATCCCTATCGCCTCAACCACTACGAAATTTCTGCTATTAATCGATGAGCGAGGCGTAGTTCGAGAACTGCAGTGGATAGGCCCAGCACCATCTTCGGCAATTGCTGACAGCATTTCCGAATATATGCTTCAGCAGCCGTTTCACCCAGCAAGAAAAAATGATCAGCCTGTAAAAAGCCGGCTTGTTTTTGAGTTGGATGTTGGTATGCTTTTTTCAAAGCAGCCTGAATTTAGTCATCACAACTAGATACTCATCTGTCATTGGTGTTTCAGATGGTAACTTTAAAAATGCAGATTATCCATGGATGCTTGTAATCGAATCTATTTGATAGATGACAAATAAATTTATTGCCCGGCGTGGCTATTGGCGGAAAACGCGACGTATCACATCGGTACTGCTCGCCATTTGGTTTGTGGTGACTTTCTCTACCAGCTTCTTTGCGCGAGAACTGAATGTCTACACCTTGCTGGGTTTTCCGCTCGGATTTTATTTGGTGGCGCAAGGTGCGTTGATTGTTTATCTTGCGATCGTTTGGTTCTATGCGCGTTACATGGACCGGCTCGATGAAGCTGCGCGCGACTGATCGAAGACAATCAACTATGGGCGAGTAGTGGGAAGAGGGCGCGCAGACCGGATGCCATCAATTCCACAGCGATGCCCGCCAGAAGAAAACCGGCAATCCGTTCGATGACGTTGAGTGTCGCCGGTGTGAGTCGGTCTTGCAGTTTGCCAGCGCTTTGTAGCGTTAGGCCGCTGAGGGCGCCTACCAATATCGGCGGTGTCAGCACCGTGATTAAGTCGATGGGCTGGTGCCAGGTGCTATGCGTGAGCATGAACGAGAACGCTGCGGGGCCGACCAATAGTGGAATGCCTAAGGGCACGAGGCCGCGTCCACGCGGGTCTTCGGCTTCGGCTTTTTCTGCGGCGGTGCGTTTTACGGCATTTTGCTGACCGAGCACCATCGCGATGGCAACCATCAGGACGATCACGCCACCGCCTACTTGCATCGCACCCAATGAGATGGACAGAATCGACAGGATTTCTTCGCCGATCAATCCTGCGACGACTAAAGCCACGATAACTGTAATTCCGAGGAAGCGCGCGTAGGTGCGTTGTTGCTGCGGCGTGTAATCGATGGTTGCCTGCATGAATAGCGGGATTACGCCAAGTGGTTCGACGATGGCGAGCAGCGCTAAGGTGTTTTTTACGATCTCGGCAAGCATGGAATAAATTGTGACGCCGGATTATGAATTGGCGGCTTATTGTTTGCCAGTGCTGCCAAAACCGCCGGCCCCACGCTGACTCTCGGTGAATTCACTTACGATATTGAATGCCACTTGCATGACGGGCACGACAACGAGTTGCGCAATGCGATCCAGTGGCTGAATCGTGAAAGCTTCTTTGCCGCGGTTCCATGTCGACACGAGCAACTGACCTTGGTAGTCGGAATCGATCAATCCCACCAGATTGCCGAGTACGATGCCATGCTTATGTCCTAAGCCAGATCGCGGCAAAATGATCGCTGCCATCGTCGGATCGCCCAGGTGAATGGCTAAACCGGTCGGAATGAGATGGGTGCCGCCTGGATTCAGTGTGAGCGGCGCGTCGATGCACGCACGTAAATCGAGCCCCGCGGCGCCGGGTGTAGCGTAGGCGGGTGGTGTGTCTTTCAGGCGTGGATCAAGAATCTTGACGTCAATGCTAGGCATGGTTGGTAAGCGCTTATGAGTTTGAAGTAAGAAGTTTTGCCAGATGCGCGACGATGCCGCGCGCGACTTCGTCTTTCGAAGCGGGAGGCAGCGGATGTTTGCCTTGTGCGTCGTAAAGCGTGACAACATTGGTGTCTCCACCCATGCCATCCTGCACCAGATTGCCGACAATGAGCGGCAGTTTTTTGGCGATTCGTTTGCCATTGGCATATTCGTCGAGTCTTTGACTCTCTGCTGCGAAGCCAACGCAGAAAGGCGTGTTTGGCAACGTCGCAACGGTGGCTAGGATATCCACGTTGGGGCTGAGTTCAAGACTGAGCGTGTCGCCGGTTTTCTTGATTTTTTCTTTGGCAACCTGTGTGGCGCGATAGTCGGCTACCGCCGCGACACCGATAAACACATCTTTGCCGTTTATGTATGCCATGACATTATCATGCATCTCTTGGCCCGTACGCACGTTGATGCGCTGAACGCCAAAAGGCGTAGGCAGCGAGACGGGACCACTGATCAATGTCACCTCGGCGCCCGCATGCGCGCATGCGCGGGCCAGCGCGTATCCCATCTTGCCGGAACTGATATTTGTCATCCCACGCACGGGATCGATCGCTTCGAATGTCGGCCCGGCAGTCATCAATATTCGTTTGCCCGCAAGTAGTTTCGGCTGAAGATGAAAAATGAGCCCTTCAAAAATGTCATATGCCTCTAGCATACGGCCTTCGCCGAATTCGCCGCAGGCTTGCTCGCCGACATCCGGGCCGAGCAATGCGACGCCATCCGTTTTGAGTTGGACGACATTGCGCTGCGTTGCAGGGTTATGCCACATCTGGCGGTTCATGGCGGGCGCTACCAGCAGTGGGCAATCGCGTGCAAGGCAAAGCGTGGATAGCAGATCGTCCGAGAGTCCATGCGCCAGCTTGGCCATGATGTCCGCGCTGGCTGGCGCAATCAATACCGCCGCCGCGCCCC
>DASUGV010000445.1:0-10688 GCA_036273835.1 Rhodocyclaceae bacterium | reverse complement strand
CGATGCGGCCGAGATCGCAATGGAGCAACTCAACAATTCGAAATCCGCCGTGGCTTCGCGTTCAAAGGGAAGCGCGAGAGCAAGATTCGCCGTTCTCTCATCGCTCCAGTAACGCCGGCCGCGATCGGCTTCAGCATTTTGCTCTTCGAACAGTTCGTCTTGCCACGCGCTGCAGTCGATGTATTGAAACCGATCGGCTGCAGGCGGTTTTTCTTCGCCGGCATAGCGCAGTGCAATCTCGTCGAAGACGATTCGCAACGTGGCAGCATCGCCGCATAAGGACGGCATCTGCAGCAACAACTTGTATTGCTGAGAAGTCAGCGCAATAAGTCGCGCGCGAACCAGCGGGCCCCGTTCAAAATCGAAAGTGTGACGTCTCTCGATTTGCGAGATTTCCTCCAACCGCGCCTCGCGCGATGCGGGTGGCATATGAGTCAGATCGTCTTCATTCCAATCGAACGTAACGGGACCGACCGCCTGGACGGGGCCGCCCTCCCCGCGCGGAAAAATGATGTGAAGAATTTCATGATGGTCGACGACTTCATACAGGGCTCGGCGCAAGGCCGAGACATCCAATTCCCCGCTCAATGCAACAGTGCATCGCGTACAAAAATCCGGCGCGCTCGTCGCGGCCGACCACATTCGTTTCTGCTGGAAAGAGAGCTCGAAAGCTTCAGCCGCCATATTCACCTGCCTCTTTCACAAATATGTCAAAGGCATTATTCGCCAATGGCGCTTGCGTGGAGGAAAGCGTAAGAGCGGTGATGCCTTGCTCCACCAATATCCACCCATGCTGATGAAAATTCCAAGCTCGACTATGAAACAAGCCCTGTGCTCCCCTGTTTTACAACGCGACGGCGGGATTCCCGCAATTTCTGCAAACGCGCTTCCTTGCCTAGCTCTGCTTGCAAAACCAATTGTTTCTTTTCCTCCGCGGAATACATTTCGAGAGTATCGATGGATGCTTGCGGCTGATCGATCGCGCCAAGCAGCAGCGTTTCAAAATAGCCCGCAAAACGCGCTATGGTCGGCGAATCGAAGATGTCCGTCTTGTATACCCAACGTGCGACCACACTTTCAAGTGACTCATCGAGAAAGAGGCACAAATCGAACTTGGACATCGATGTCTGCGATTGCATTCTGCTCACAGACAGTTCCGGTAGCGACAAGGATGTCGATGGCATGTTTTGCAGCACGAGAAGGAATTGAAAGAACGGCGTACGGCCGATATCCCGTTCGGGTTTGAGTTCCGCCACAAGTTTGTCGAACGGTAAATCCTGGTGCGCATACGCCTCGAGCATGGTGGTCCGTACGCGCGACAACAATTCGACGAAACTTGGCGCGCCGGACAGGTCGGTACGCAACGCAAGTTGATTGATGAAGAACCCGATGAGGCCTTCGGTTTCGACCCTATTGCGATTGGCCAGATCAGTCCCCACGACGATGTCGTCCTGGTGCGTGAGCCGCTGCAGCAATATCTTGAAAACCGCAAGCATGGACATGAAGAGCGTGCAGCCGTGCCGCTGGCTCAGTTTGCGCAGCGCCCGCAACGAATCTTCGCTGATAGCATGTGAATATTCTGCCCCGCGCGTCGTTGGCATATCGGGCCGGATCAATCCAGACGGAAGCTCAAGCCGCGGCAACGGCGGCGCAAGCTTTCGCCGCCAGTATGCGAGTAGGCGTTCGAGCGTCTCTCCTTGCAGATACCGCTGCTCCCAATTCGCGAAATCGGCGTACTGGAGGGGTAAATCGGGGAGCGGCGAGTCTACGCCTTTTATGTAAGCAGCATATAGAGTCATTGCTTCCCTGACTAACACATCCATGGACCAGCCATCTGCCGCAATGTGGTGCAGAGTGAATAACAACACGTGCTCGGTGTGATCGAATCGAATCAAAGATGCGCGAATAGGCAAGTCGCGTTGCAGATCGAACGGACGAACAGCTTCGGCTTGCATCAACGCGTGCGCTTGGCTTTCCGCAACCGAGTGCGGCAGCGCGGACAAATCCGTCACGGGCATAGGTAATGGACCGGCTTGTGCGATGACTTGCGTCGGCCGGCCATCGTTGGCGTCGAAAGTCGTGCGCAAGGATTCGTGTCTTCGTACGATTTCGTTGAGCGTACGTTCCAGTGCGGAAATGTCGAGCCTTCCCCGCAAGCGCAATCCGCGCGCCATGTTGTACGACGGATCGTTGGGCTCCATCTGAGCGAGGAACCACAATCGTTGCTGCGCAAATGAGAGAGGAAGCAATGCACCGTCACGCAAAACCGGTTCTATCGCCGTGGCTCGTGATCCTTCATGTTTCTCCTGCGCCAGCGCAATTCGTTTACCGAGCTGCGCTATCGTCGGTCCTTCGAACAAAGCACGCAGCGCGAGCTCCACGTTGAATGTCGCGCGTATGCGCGAGACTACTTGCGTTGCCAACAACGAATGGCCGCCCAGTTCGAAAAAATTGTCGCTCACGCTCACTCTGTCGATGCTCATCAATTCCATCCAAATTTCCGCCACATTCTGTTCGATGAAATTCCTGGGCGGCACAAACTCGCTCGCAACCTGAGAAGCGGCATAGTCCGGAGCGATCTTCTCCAGCGCTTTGCGATCGATCTTGCCGTTTGAGTTCAGCGGCATTCCTTGCAGCATGACAAAGGCATTGGGCAGCATGTATTCGGGCAATTGCTTGGCGAGGTACTGCTTGAGCTGCACTGCGTCCAGGTGCTCGCCCACCACGTAGGCCACGAGGCGCTGGTCGCCCGCACGCTCTTGGCGCACGAGCACCACCGCTTCTTTGACGCCTGCGCTCGCTCTGAGCGCCGATTCGATTTCGCCCAGTTCGATGCGAAAGCCTCTGAGTTTGATTTGGTGGTCGCTGCGCCCAAGGTATTCGATGGCGCCGTCCGCGCGGTAGCGGGCGAGGTCGCCGCTTTTGTAGAGCCGCTCTCCGGCCTTGAAGGGGTCGGGGATGAATTTGTCGGCGGTGAGCTCGGGACGCCGGTGGTAGCCGCGGGCAAGACCGATGCCGCCGATGTGGAGCTCGCCGGTGACGCCGAGGGGGACCGGTTGGAGGGCGGCATCGAGCAGGTAGATCTGGGTGTTGGCGATGGGCCGGCCGATGGGAACGCGGGTGCTGGCATCGTTGCGTCGGCAGGCCCAGGCGGTGACGTCGATGGCCGCTTCGGTGGGGCCGTAGAGGTTGTGCAGGGGAGCGCCGAGCCGTTGGTGGTAGGTGTGCTGGAGTTCGGCCGGCAGGCCTTCGCCGCTGCACAGGACGCGTTGGAGAGATGTGCAGGTGTGCACTTCGCGCGCGTCGAGGAAGACTTGGAGCATGGAAGGAACGAAGTGGATGGTGGTGATGTTTTCGCGCACGATGAGTTCGACGAGGTAGTCGCGGTCGAGGTGGCCTTGCGGTTGGGCGAGGATGAGACGGGCGCCGCTCATAAGAGGCCAGAGGAATTCCCAGACGGAGACGTCGAAGCTGTAGGGGGTTTTTTGCAGGACGCGGTCTTGCGCGGTGAGGCCGTAGGTGCGTTGCATCCAGACGAGGCGGTTGTAGAGGCCGGCATGGGTGTTGAGGACGCCTTTGGGTTGGCCGGTGGAGCCGGAGGTGTAGATGAGGTAGGCGCCGTGCTGGCCGTCGAGGTCGATGCCGGGGTTGCTGCGGGCGAAGGGGGCTCGGTGTGCGGCGTCGCGGTCGAGGCAGTGGACGGGACAGGGCGGGCCGGCCAGGCGCGGAGCAAGGTGCTGTTGGGTGAGGAGCAGACGCACTTGGGCGTCTTGGAGCAGGGTGTGCAGGCGCTCGGGCGGGTGGTGCGGGTCGAGCGGGAGGTAGGCGCCGCCGGCTTTGAGCACGCCCAATAGACCCACGACCATGTGCACGGAGCGTTCGGTGTAGAGGCCGACCAGGCACTCCGGGCCCACGCCCTGCGCGCGTAAGTAATGGGCCAGTTGGTTGGCGCGGGCGTTGAGTTCGCTGTAGCTTAAGCGCTCTTCTTCGAACACTAAGGCAATCGCTTCAGGGCTGCGCTCCACCTGCTCTTCTATCAACGCGATGACATTCGAGTCACCATAGTTCTCGACCGTGCGGTTATAGTTCTGAATGATCGCGCGCCGTTCTTCCGGCGTCAGTAGCGGTAGTGAATCAATTCGTTCATCAGGCTGTGCGACGATACCTTCCAACAGATTATGCAAGTGTCCTAGCATGCGCCGGATCGTCGCAGCCATGAATAGATCGGTCTTGTATTTGATCTGACAACGTATGCCCTCCTCCATCTCGATCATCGAGAAACTGAGATCGAAATTCGTCGTGTCGTTCTCGATATCGAGCGAATCGAGCACGAGATCGCTCAGGGTCAGACGCTCGTTCCTAAGGTTATGGAAAGTGAACATGACCTGGAAAATCGGCGAACGGCTCAAGTCTCGTTCAGGCCGCAAAGCTTCGATCAACTTGTCGAACGGTAAGTCTTGATGCGCATACGCTTCCAGTACCGTACGTTTGACCTGCTGCAACAATTCCGTGAATCGCAAACCAGGCGGAAAATCCGCACGCATCACCAAGGTGTCGACGAAAAGGCCGATCATTCCTTCCGTGCCGGAACGATGACGCCCCGCAACCGGGGTGCCCACCAGAATGCTTTCTTGCGCCGTATAGCGATGCAATAGCACTTGAATAGCGGCCAAAAATAATATGTACAACGTGACCTGTTGCCGTTGGCTCAGCGCCACCAAGGCACTCACCAGATCCTTCGGCAAATGTATCGCTTCCTTGCCACCAGACACCCGTTGTACTGGCGGGCGCGGTTTGTCCAAGGGCAATTCGAGCACCGTCGACGCATCTTGAAGCCGTGCTCGCCAATAGCGGAGCTGGTCGTCGATCCTTTCGCGCAGGTACTGGCGTTGCCAGGATGCGAAATCCGCATATTGAACTGGCATATCCGGTAGCGCGGGCTTCTGACCGTGTGAGAACGCGCCGTATATCTCAGCCAACTCCCGCACGAAAACATGGGCGGACCAGCCATCGGCAATGATGTGATGCAATACGAGGAATATGACGATGTCAAATTCCCCGATTTGCAGCAGCCTGAGCCTCAGCAAAGGTCCTTGCCGCAGATCGAACGGCACGGCGACTTCGTCCAGCACGAACTGGCCGATTTGCGGCACCTCTGGTTGCATCGCCGATGCAGTCAAATCGATCACCGCGAAATCGATCTGCTGGATCGGCTTTATGATCTGAATGGGTTCGCCGTTTTCGAATGAAAAAACGGTGCGCAATATTTCATGCCGCTCGATGAGCACATCGAAACATTTTTTCAATCTGGCTTTATCGAGCGCTCCATGCACACGATAAGCCTGGAATACATTATTGAGGGAGCTGTCCGGTTCCAGTTGCCATGCAAACCACATTCTTTGCTGTCCATACGACAACGGTAACGAGCGGTCTCTGCTTACGCGCGTGATCGGTACGGCGTGACAAGCCTGTCGAGCAAGTTCGACGATACTCGGTCCTTGCAGGATGCCGTCGAACGGAAGTGCAAGACCCAGTTGCGCCTCTATGCATTGCGCCAATTCGATGGCCGCAAGCGAATCGAGATGGAAAGAAGAAATAGGCTGGTACTTGTCGATCTGCCTTGGCTCGATCTGCAACTTCGCAGCGAGCGTATTGATCAACCACGCTTCTATCACCTCGGTGGTTCGGTCGGCACTATCCGCGTCTTGCGGCGCTTCTTCATATGTCGCCGTTCCGCGATCGCTGCGCCACTCGAAGATAATTTCCAGCGTACGCTCCAAATATTTCTGACGGCAACGGCGGCGCTGGATCTTGCCGCTGGATGTCCGCGGCACGCCGTTGGCGGCGACAAAAATCATCCTGTCGATTTGCAACTCGTGCACCCGCGCGACTTCCGCGCGGATCTTTTCGATCAAGGCTGGTTCCAGGGTGCTTCTGGGAACAACCTCCTGCACGATTGCGAGATGTTCTTCGTCGTCTTCCTCAAAGGAGAAAGCTGCGTTGCAACCTGGACGTAATATCGGATCGCAAGTTTCGACCGTCGCCTCGATGTCTTGCGGATAGTGATTGCGCCCGCGAATGATGATCAAGTCTTTCTGCCGGCCGGTAATGAATAATTCGTTGTCTACTCGCGCACCAAGATCGCCCGTGCGCAAGAAATATCTTTGATCGTCGGGCAGGCGCGCCTTGAATGTCGTTTCGGTCTCCTCGGGGCTATTCCAGTAGCCCTGCGCGACACTTTGCCCTGCAACCCATATCTCCCCGACCTGGCCGGAATCGCAAACCGCCAGCGAGGACGGATGGACGACGACAACTTCCTGGCCCTGATAGGTGCTGCCGCATCCGACAAGCGCTCGTATGTCAATATCATTATTCTTATTTTCTTCGAGGCGATTGTCCTCCAGCGCGGCAGTAAGAAAGTTTTTGACGACCGGGCCCGCTCCTTTCTTGCCGCCGCTTACCATCAAAGTGGCTTCCGCCAAGCCATAACATGGATAAAAAGCGTTCCTCTTGAAACCGCAATGCTCGAAGGCCGACGCAAAAGATTGCAAGGTGTTCGCGCGAACGGGTTCGGCGCCCGTGAAGGCCAGCTCCCAGCAATCGAGATTCAATGTTTCTCGCTGCTCCGGTGTGACGCGGCGAACGCATAAGTCATAGGCGAAATTCGGACCGCCGCTGATCGTGGCACGGTAGCGCGAAATTGCCTCCAGCCAGCGAGCGGGCCGTTGCAAAAAAGCCGCCGGCGACATCAGTACGCAAGGATAGCCGCCATATAAAGGTTGCAAGACGCCGCCAATCAAGCCCATGTCATGGTAGAGAGGCAGCCACGACATGCCGACACTTTTCTCGCTGGCGTCGAACGCGCGAGCGATCAAACCGGAGTTGTGCAGCAGATTGCCATGGGACAGCACAACGCCCTTGGGATCGCCCGTCGATCCCGACGTGTATTGCAGGAAGGCCACGCTCTCCGCAGTGACCACCGGCTCGCGCCAGGTATCCGCGGCACCGATGCTGAGCGTCGTATCGAGCAGGCGCACGGATCTGTCCGGCAGCGCATGCTGGAGCCGCGGCAACAGATTCGTCGTGCTGAGTACGAATCTGGCGCCGGCATCGTTCGCGATCCGCCGCACGCGATCGAGATTTTGATTGGGACGAGGCGGATAGACAGGCACCGCAATGACATCAGCATAAAGACAGCCGAGAAAGGCCGCGACATATTCAAGCCCCGCCGGATACAAAAGCAGCGCCCGTTGCCCCGCCGCACCGCAAGACTGCAACAAGACGGCGACCTCTCGTGCTCGATTGTCGAGCTGCACGTAGGTCAAACTTTCCTGCGCGGTTTCGCCATCCTTGAGAAAAATGAATGCGGTCGAATCCGCTTGCTGCAGGCATCGGGAGCGAAGCAAAGCGACAATCGTCGAAGGCTGGCCTTCCGCACTATCGTTGCGCTCGTACATACGTCACACGATCCGGCCAGATTCGAGTTTGATGACCCGGTCCGCCAACGTGTAGTACCTGTCGTCGTGCGTGATCACGACCAAAGTCTTACCTCGCGATCGCAACTCGGCAAGAATCTTCTTGTAGAAAACTTCCTTGAAGTGAGGATCTTGATCGGCAGCCCATTCATCGAATACGTAGATGGGGCGGTCCTCCAGATATGCCACCAGCAAGGCCAGCCGCTTGCGTTGTCCCTGCGAAAGATCGGTGGTTGTAAATGCGTTGTTTTCAATCCTGACCTTGTGATTCAACTGCAAGGTCGTCAGATATTCCTGCGCCATAGCGATGCGCGCAGGGTCTATTCCCAACAAATTCTCCATCAAATAAAAATCGGAAAATACAGCTGAAAAATATTGGCAGTACCGTTCCCTGTTGCTGTCGTCGACGAGTGCGCCATTCAGATAGATGTCTCCCGACTCCGGCGCATAGAGACCCATCAACATTTTCGCCAAAGTCGTCTTGCCGCTGCCGTTTCCTCCGACAATGAAGACTTGTTCTCCCGCGCTGAGCTTCAGATTGATGGGACCCAGCGTGAAATGGTCGTTTTCCTTTTCGCTGTAGTAGGTGTGCGTAGCGTCGCGCAGTTCCAGGGACGCCCATTTCTCAAGCGGGGAAACCGGATGCGACCCGATTGCTCCCAACTTCAAGGCCGCCGGTTTTGCGCGCTCCAGCGTCACGCCCAATCGCTCGATGGAATCCATTGCCACATCCGCCGCCATCAGCTGAGGCATCCATCCGATTGCTCCTTCGAGCGGGCCGAACATGTAGATGAGCAGAAAAGTGAAACTGATCAGCGTTTGAGTATTGATCTTTATCAGCAGCGGTATGACAAAGAAAAGCAGGCCGATGACAACGAACGACATCGTTTGCCCAACCGACATGGCCAGACTCTGAATGGTAGCACCCGTCACGGTATGCTTACGGTATATCTGCTCGCTCGGTTCGATCAGCGTCGATATCAGATCGGCCCGCTTTCCGGAATGAAGCTTGAACTCTTTTATGCCGTGCACAAGAGATCGAAAGTGCCCAAACAGGGTGTCCCACTCGCGACGCGCCTGTCTCTGATACGTCAAGGCCGGTGTGGCTAAAAGCCGATACAGACTGACGGAAATGACGATGAAGACGACGATCATCAGAAAGCCTTGCCACGAAAGCAAGGCCATGTAAATCAGGCAGCATAGAAGCACGATCACGCTTCGGAGAAAAAACGGAAATCCGATCAACGCTGCGTTGATCCGGCTGGTATCTGTCGTCAATGCAGACAAAATGCGATTGCCACCGAGCTCTTCGATCCTCTTCAAGGGAACAGACAAAATATTACGCGTCAAACCCATGCGCAATTCGAACAGCGAACGAGTCATCAGACGATTGACGAGGAATCCGCTCATGATGCGGCTGACAATGATCAGTACGCAAATTCCAAAGAAGTTGAGTATGACGGATGCTTGTACGGAAGTGGTATTGCGCAGGAATTTATTGATCAGCACGATCAATCCGGTCATGCCGAGACCGGAAATGATGATGGCGACGGACACGAGGAGAAGTTCGTATTTTGAGTAACGTAAGAGAAAGTAAAACGTTTTCATGTGCCCGTTGCTCTCCCTAAACGCCGGGCCGCTCTGAATACGAGCTTTCGAATTTTTTCAGTGTCTCTCGTATGAACTCTTTCAGATCGATGACGATGACATGGAAGAAATTCTTGGTGCTGTAGTGCTCGCTTCCCTTGACCCCCAGATCGAATGGTTCTTCCTCGTAGCAGTACGTTCCGAACAACTTGTCCCAGATCGGGGTAATGGTGCACAAATTCTTGTTGAAGTGCCTCGCCTCGCTCGAGTGATGGACACGGTGATTGCGCGGATCGCAAATGACATATCTGCCAAACCAGCCCCAGTCGACGCCATTGTCGCCATGCACGACCAGCCCATGAAACAGGATGAGCGAGGAATAGACGAGCAGGAAATCCGCCGGTGCGCCCATCATGGCCATCGGCAAGGACACGAAGAACGGATGAATGATGTTCTCGGCCGGATGGCTTCTGTAAGCGGAAAACCCTGTCAGCTTCGTGGCGGAATGATGGAAACGATGCAAGGTGAAAAAGGCCTGCGTATGTTGCAGGCGGTGACGCCAATAATCGAAAAACGTCATGACGAGAAAGAAGATCACCGCTGTCGCTGCGAAACCGAAAGCAGCCACCGATTTGTCGAACAGATTAAGATCATGCGGTATGAAAGACCCCGCCAGTTTGTCGAATTCGACGATCAAGCCGAACGTGAAAATGACGGTCAGTGCGAATACCAGAATCGGCACGTTGGCAAACAATGCGGTGATCAGATCATTCCTGGTAGATACGTCATCCAACACCTTCGCGAAAGACGAGCCTTTTTTGCGATCGAGAAAATAATCGCAGCCTACCGCAGCCACGATCGCTATCAAGGGAAATACTCTTTCCAGAAGCGAAGCGTAAGTCAGCGTGAAGCCGAATATCGTGACGTGAAAATTCGCGAGCGGACCCGTCTTTATCGACGACAATTCCGCGCTGGCGTACCAGATCGTAAGCATCATGAGTGCGGCAAAAAATAGATAGACGCCTAATCTCAACCAATGATGTCTGTTCATTCACAAGCTCCTTCGATGCCGACTCCACTCGCCGGCTACGATTGTTCTATCAACCACTCTCTCTTGCCGAAAGGCCGCTCCGCTGGAATGCCCGCTTTATGACATGCGGCAATCAGCTTGTTCGATTCGACGACTTGAACGGAATCGGATGTATAAGCTATCGCCAGAATATGGCCCAGCCACGGCTCCATGCCCATGGCATATGTATAAACTTCCTTGCAATCCAGCGCTTTGACAAATGCCAGCGCACGCTCATAGTTCGATCCATTCAACCGTCTTTCTTGATCGAACTGCCGCGACACGCTATCGATCAGGCACGGTCCGTATATCCAGCCGAATGGCGCGCCATTGCACTCAAGTCCCAAGAACAGCATGTCGACCGAACCATAGAACTCGCGTATGCGTTCATACAGCGCGGACTCGAGATTGCACAGGTCCGCAGCGACCAACATGCTCTTACCTTTCAGGGTGATCAAATAAGCATTCCTGGCACGCACGTTGAGATCGCCATGTTCGCCAAGAAATGGAATGGAAGTTATTTTTCCATCCGGCAGTTCGATGTGATTCAACTCTTC
>DASUGV010000444.1:0-3423 GCA_036273835.1 Rhodocyclaceae bacterium | reverse complement strand
GATGCCGCTGGGGATCTTCCACGATCGCTTCGAGCAGCCGCTGCCACTGCTCGCCCATGCGCGCGATCGTCTCCGCCCGGTACAGGTCCGTGTTGTATTCGATCTCGGCCGACAATCCACTGATGCGCAAAGTGAGGTCGAATTTTGTCGTGTTGTTCTGCCCGCGCGCAGGCTTCAAATCCAATCCGGGCAATTGCAAATTGCCTATGGGCACGTTCTGCAACACCAACGACACCTGGAACAAGGGCGCATGGCTCATGTTCCGCTCGGGTTTGAGCATCTCGACCAGATACTCGAAAGGCAAATCCTGGTGCGCATAGGCGCCCAGCGCCACCTCTCTGACCTGCGTCACCAATTCAATAAAGGTCGGATCGCCGGACACATCGGTCCGCATGACAAGAGCATTGACAAAAAAACCGACGAGATTCTCGATCTCGGCGCGATTGCGATTGGCGATGGCCGTGCCCACGCACAGATCGGTCTGTCCGGAATAGCGGAAAAGCAATATGTCGAAAGCAGCCAGCAGCACCATGTACAAGGTGGCGCCGCATGATTGACTCAACTGCTGCAAACCATCGACGAGTTGCGCATCGAGCGTGAACCAATGACTCGTTCCGTTGTAGGTTTGAACGGCGGGACGCGGAAAGTCAGTCGGAATTTCGAGCAGCGTCGGCGCACCTGCAAGCCGGTTGCGCCAATATTCAACTTGCCGATCCAACACCGCGCCCGTGAGCCATTGACGTTGCCAATGCGCGAAGTCGGCATATTGAACCGGCAACAAAGGCAACGGCGAAGGCGCGTTGCGAAGACTGGCCTCGTAGAGCGCGATGACTTCCTTGACCAGCACACCCATGGACCAGCCATCGGAAGCAATGTGATGCAGGGTGAACAACAATCTATATTCCCCTTCACCGATCTTGATCAGGCGCGCGCGAATCGGGATCTCGCGCTCGAGCGCAAACGGACGCTTGGCTTCATCCTGCTCCAGCCGCTTTGCTTCCGCTTCGGCAACTTCAAGCGGTAAACCGGAGAGATCCGTCAATGGAATGACAATTGCATGCTCCTTGGCAATCATCTGTACAGGCTGTCCTTCGATGACGCTGAAGGTGGTACGCAAGGATTCGTGGCGGCACACGATTTCGTTGACGATACGCGTCAGGATTGCAATATCGAGCGTGCCGCTAAGGTGCAAAACCCGCGCCATGTTGTAGAACGGATTCTCCGGCTCCAATTGAGCCAGAAACCATAGGCGCTGCTGCGCAAAGGATAAAGGCAAGGGTTTGTCTTTGGGTGTCGGCACCATCGGGGGCGCCTGGATCAGGCCGCTTCTATTCTTTTCCTGCTCCACGCAGGAAGCGAGCCCTGCAATGGTGGGCTCCTCGAAAAGCACGCGCAACGGCAATTCGATGGCGAATATCTGGCGCACCCGCGATATCACCTGCGTCGCAAAAAGCGAATGTCCGCCTACTTCAAAAAAATTGTCGTGAATGCCAAGGCGATCGAGCTTGAGGATCGAGGACCATGTGCCGACGAGAATTTCTTCCGTGGGCGTGCGAGGCGCAACATAGGTTGTTTGCAGCGTCGCCGCCACATCCGGCACCGGTAAGCGCTTGCGGTCGACCTTTCCATTTGCAGTCAGCGGCAGATGATCCAAACGAACAAATACCATTGGACTCATGTATTCGGGCAAATGCGCCTGCAAGGCAATGCGCAATTCACCGGCATCGAATCGCGTCTTGTCGGCCACGACATATGCCACGAGCCGTTTGTCGCCGGGATTGTCTTCACGCGCCAACACAACCGCATCGCGAATATGCGTGTGGAATTTTAGGACGGTCTCGATTTCGCCTGGCTCGATACGAAATCCGCGTATCTTGACCTGCTGATCGATGCGGCCCAGGAACTCTATCGTACCGTCGGCCAATTGACGGACCAGATCGCCCGTCCGGTAAAGGCGCGAGCCCTCGCTGCCGAAGGGATCGGGCACAAAGCGTTCGGCCGTCGCCGCCGGTTGATTGAGGTAGCCACGCGCAACGCCCACTCCACCTACACAGAGTTCGCCCGGCACGCCAACAGGGACGATTTCAAAACGCTCATCCACGACACAGACTTCTGCGTTGGCAATCGGCCGGCCGATCGGAATAGTGGCAACGCGAGAACCAGCCTCATATGCCATTGGCATTCTGAAGGTGAGTGTACCGACCGTTGTCTCGGTAGGACCATAGTGGTTGATTAGTGCGATGTCATTCGACCAGACGCGCAGGCGACGTGCCATGTCCATCGACAATGCTTCGCCGCCGAGAACCAAGGTCTCGCGCGGAAGCCACGTTGCATCCGCGTCAGGCGGCAGCAGAGCAGCCAAGTGGGAGGGCACGATCTTCAGCACATCGATCGGATGAGTCGACAGATACTCGATGAAGCGTCCGCTATCGACGGTAGCTTGCTGTTCCAGAATATGCAGACAGCCACCTGAAATCAGAGACGGAAAAATAGCGGTGTTGCCAAGATCGGCGGCCAATGTGGATACCGTTGCCCATTGCAGCCCATGCCTTGCGCCGATCTGCCGGCACATATCATGGCTGTAGTTCACCAGATTGCGATGCGTCACGGACACGCCCTTGGGATGTCCGGTGGAACCCGACGTATAGATTACGTAGACGAGATTGTCCGGCGAGACGTCAGCGGGTGGAATTTCGTCCGTCGCGCCAAGTAATTCGTCTCGATCGCGATCGAGACAAAAGGTATCGACCGAGAAAGCGGAAAAGCGATCAAGCAACTTTTCCTGCGTCACCACAACCGGTGCTTCGATTTCCGCCAATTGCAGAGCAAGCCGCTCGTGCGGAGAATCCAAGCTCAGCGGAACATAGGCCCCACCCGCTTTCAACACACCGAGCACCGCGATGAGCATGTCGACCGAACGCTCCAGAAGAACCCCGACACATATTTCCGCCCCAACCCTACGTTGTCTGAGAACAGCGGCCAAACGATTGGCGCCCGCATTCAATTCGGCATATGTCATTGTTATATTGCCGCAGCGCACGGCCAACGCGTCCGGTGTCGTACTCGCTTGCGTTTCAAACAGCCGATGCATACACGTCTGTGCTGGATAATCCGCGGCATTGGTAATGCGTGCAGCAAACGCGTTGCTGTCATTGCCCAACATATCCAGAGCATTGACGCGTCTATCAGGGTCCTCGACTGCGCAAGCAAGCAAGGCAGCCAGTTGCTCCGCCATGCGACGCGACGTATCGCCATCGAAAACCGATCCGTTATAAATCAGTTTGGCATCGATATCCGTTCCGCGATCGATGCACGCCAACTGCATCTTGAATCGGCTAGAGCAGGCGCTCAAGCTTTCCATCGCAAAAAGGACGGCGCGTTTCTCGCAAGGATCAGGCAGCTCGTCGAAAGAGAAACTTACTG
>DASUGV010000443.1:0-3425 GCA_036273835.1 Rhodocyclaceae bacterium | reverse complement strand
TGTCTACGACTCCGCAGCAATCGCGCAATGCCTTCGAAGATCTGGTGCGCTCTGGACAATCGCTGATGGAAAATTTCTTCGCCCAACTGGGCAAGATGCCGATTGGCATGCCAGGCGCATCCGCCACTAATCCTGTCGCCGCCGCACTGCCATCGGGTGTCAATGTCGAGGCCGGAAAACTTGCGCAGTTGCAACGCGAGCATCTGGAAAGACACGCCAAACTCTGGGCGACAGTCGCCAACCGCAAACCGGAGGACTCGACTGAACCGGTTGCGACGCCGCAACCGGGGGACCGTCGTTTCAATGCGCCGGAGTGGTCGGCGAGTCCGGTGTATGACTATATTCGTCAAGCATATCTTATCAATGCGCAATTTCTCTCGGCGGTCGCCGACGCAATGCCGGTCAATGACAAGCTGGCCAAGAGTCGCCTGCAATTTTTGACGCGGCAATATATCGATGCATTATCGCCAGCCAATTTCGCTGCCACCAATCCCGAGTTCATTCAACGCGCGCTGGATACCAAAGGCGAGAGCATTACTGCGGGTGTGATGAATCTGATCGGCGACGTGGAGAAGGGCCGTATCTCCATGACGGACGATTCTGCCTTTGAAGTCGGGCGCAATCTGGCGA
The DNA here is from genome assembly GCA_036273835.1 of Rhodocyclaceae bacterium. Classification (GTDB taxonomy): domain Bacteria; phylum Pseudomonadota; class Gammaproteobacteria; order Burkholderiales; family Rhodocyclaceae; genus DASUGV01. Next base: position 2,795 of record DASUGV010000443.1, on the reverse strand, counting down.
CCACGCAAGGTGCGGTGATTTACGAAAACGAAGTCATGCAATTGATTCAGTACGCGCCGCTCACCGACAAAGTGTATGAGCGTCCGCTGCTGATCGTGCCGCCATGCATCAACAAGTACTACATTCTCGATCTGCAACCGGACAATTCTTTCGTGCGCTATGCAGTCGAGCAGGGCCACACAGTGTTTCTTGTTTCGTGGCGCAATCCCAAAGCGGAGCAAGCACATCTCACTTGGGATAACTATATCGGCGACGGTGTGCTGCAAAGTTTGCAGGTCGTGCGCGACATCACCAAAGTGGACAAGCCGAATATCTTGGGTTTCTGTGTTGGCGGCACATTGGTTGCCAGCGCCTTGGCCGTTGCGCGCGCGCGCGGCGAAGACCCGGTCGAAAGTATCACTTTGCTGACGGCCTTTCTGGATTTTGCCGACACGGGTGAGCTCAGTTGTTTCGTCGATGAGACATCCGTGGCGGCACGCGAGGCGGCCATCAATAAGGTCATGCCAGGACGCGAGCTCTCCAATATGTTTTCAAGTTTGCGGCCAAACGATCTGGTATGGAATTACGTGGTCGACAACTATCTGAAAGGCAATAAGCCACCGGCCTTCGATCTGTTGTACTGGAATGCGGATAGCACCAATCTGCCGGGGCCGTTTGCAGCCTGGTATCTGCGCAACACTTACCTAGAAAATAATTTGCGCATTCCGGGCAAGCTCGAAATGCTTGGCGAAAAAGTCGACCTCGGCCGTATCGAGTGTCCTGCTTATTTTGTGGCGACCCGCGAGGATCACATCGTCCCTTGGAAAACGTCCTATTTGGGCCGCCGTCTTCTTGGCGGCGAATCGACCTTCGTGCTCGGCGCGAGTGGACATATCGCCGGCATCGTCAATCCTGCGTCCAAAAATAAACGAAGTTACTGGACCAATGCGTCAACGACCGCCATGGCGGAAGAGTGGCTGCAAGGCGCTGCCGAACACAAAGGTAGCTGGTGGTCGAATTGGGCGGATTGGCTCAAGGCGCGTGGCGGCAAGCAGATTGCCGCGCGTAGCCGTTTAGGCAATCGTCATAACAAATTGATCGAGGCGGCTCCAGGCCGCTACGTAAGAGAAAAAATTTGATGAGCGTCCGTGGCAGCTAGCCCGAAGCGGCCTCGGTAATTAAATAACGGGCACACCACAATACAAAGGAGTTTCTTAAATGGTTCGTATCGCATTGGTTACGGGAGGGATGGGCGGTTTGGGCGAGGCGATTTGCATCAAGCTGGCTGCGCTTGGTTACAAGGTGATCACCACCCATTCGGTTGGCAACAGCAAGGTCGGCGAGTGGCTGAACAATATGCATCATCTGGGTTACGGCTTCAAAGCGTATCCCTGCGACGTGACCGATTTCGAGTCCTGCAAGGCCTGTGTCGAACAGGTGGTGCGCGATAACGGTCCGATCGATGTGCTGGTGAATAACGCGGGGATCACGCGCGATATGACATTCAAGAAAATGACCAAGGCCGACTGGGATGCCGTCACGCATACCAATCTCGACAGCGTGTTCAATATGACGAAGCAGGTCATGGACGGCATGGTCGAGCGCAAGTGGGGCCGCGTGATCAACGTCTCCTCGGTCAACGGTCAAAAAGGTGCGTTCGGCCAAACCAATTATTCCGCGGCCAAGGCAGGGATGCATGGCTTCAGCAAGGCGCTGGCGTTGGAAGTGGCCAAGCATGGCGTGACGGTCAATACCATCTCGCCGGGTTACATCGGAACCAAGATGGTGACGGCAATCCCGCAGGAAATTCTCGAATCGAAAATCCTGCCGCAGATTCCGGTGAGCCGTCTGGGCAAACCGGAAGAGATTGCGGGTTTGGTGGCTTATCTCGCGTCGGACGAAGCGGCTTTTCTGACCGGCGCCAATATTTCGATCAATGGGGGGCAGCACATGTATTAGAGCCGGTCCGCATTCACGTCCTCACAGTGAGTGTTAATCGGCTCTCAGGAGCGTTCGCAAAACGCGTGTCATCGGCCCCGTTCCCCCGTGGGGCTGATGCAGTCGATAAAGTGAGGTACTCAATATGTCTAAGAATGTGGCGTTGGTGACAGGTGGTATGGGCGGTCTGGGAACGGCTATTTGCAAGTCGCTGATCAACGAAGGCTACAAGGTCGTCGCTAATTGTTTGCCGGACTTTCCGCCGAAGGACGCGTGGCTTGCGCAAATGAAGGCCGACGGATTCGAGGTGTTTGTTGGCGAAGCCGATGTCACCGATTACGATCAGTGTGCCGCCATGGTGCGCAAGATCGAAGCTGAAATTGGTCAGATCGACGTGCTGGTCAATAACGCTGGCATCACCCGCGATGCCATGTTCCGCAAGATGGGCAAGGATCAGTGGGATGCCGTGATGTCGACAAACCTGGACAGCGTCTTCAACGTAACGCATCACATATTGCCCGCCATGGCCGAGCGCGGTTTCGGTCGCGTCATCAATATTTCGTCCGTGAATGGCGTGAAGGGCCAGTTCGGTCAGGCCAACTATTCTGCAGCGAAAGCCGGTATCCTCGGTTTTACCAAGGCGATTGCGCAGGAAGTCGCCAAGAAAGGCGTGACGGTGAATGCCATCGCGCCGGGATACATCGGCACCGAAATGGTCATGGCGATCAAGGAGGAAGTGCGCGAGGCGATCATTGCCACCGTGCCGGCCGGCCGGCTTGGCAAGCCGGAGGAGATTGGCGATCTGTGCGCCTATCTGGCCTCGGATAAAGCAGGCTACATCACGGGTGCGACCATCAATATCAATGGTGGTTTGCATA
>DASUGV010000442.1:0-3999 GCA_036273835.1 Rhodocyclaceae bacterium | reverse complement strand
CGATCTGACCGATAGCATGGGCGAGCAGTTGTGAAAAATATGGGTATTCCGGCGTAATCGCCGAAAGATCAAAAGGACCGCTCTTTTTGATTTTTTTCTTGGGCAAGGCGTCGGGGATTTTCGAACTCGCCATAACGGCGGGGCCAGTGAAGTTTCCTAGCAAATAGTACCCGGCTTAGCGAGGGCCGTGTCAGACGTTTGGCATTCATGGCTGACAGCTTGGTCACAGGTAAGCAGTCGTCGTTCGTGCAAACGTCATCAGACCGTTTTGGGGTCGATAGTACGCATATAGCATAATAAACTCATGGTCACTAGCGCGGTAAGTTGGGCTGAACCCGTGAAGCCCAACATCCAAGGCGCGTCAATCGTTGGGCTTCGCTTCGCTCAGCAAAAAGACCTTAACTTACTTCGAGGAACAAGATGATTCTTAACGATAGTGAACTGGTCTTCGGTGAACGCCGCTATGAGCGAAGAAGCGTGTCATTTTTTGACATCTTGGGGTGGCGTAATCACATCAAAGTTGCGGGAAATAATCCTCGCCATATTGCAAGACTGGCTTCTTTACCCTTGCTATTTTGTAGGGCTGTGACTTCATTTTCGGAGAGGATTGAAGGCGCTCAAATAACATCATTCTCTGACAACGTCATTGTCAGCGTTCCCTATACCACGGAGACCGTTTTTTCAAGTTTGCAGGGAATAGCAAAAGTTATATTAGGAGCCGCAGCTATGGGATTTTTTATTCGGGGGGCTTTTACTATCGGAGACTTAGTGCATGACGAGCATATCGTATTTGGTCCTGCGTTGATTCGAGCTTATGAGCTAGAGAGCAAAAGGGCCATTTTTCCTCGAACCATATTGGATCCAGAGCTTTCAGAGTTGATGCAATTGAAAGCCGACTTCATTGCTAATGATTCAGAATTTTCATTTATCCAACCGTTCAATTGCGAATTCATTGAACGCGCTATGTTAGGTAATTCCGTCAATATTGAAATGATGGAAAAATTTGAAAGTATTGCTAGTTTCCGTTCAGTTGAAAGTTTCGCTGGGGTAACTTCACAGATGTTGCTTGATGTAATTTTGGCAAGAGTGTTAGCTGAGCAGGCTTCGGCGGACTCAGCAGATATCAAAGACAAGTATTCATGGTTACTAAAGCAAATCAGCGATAAATTGTGACATGTAATGAGCGTTGCTGAGCCTGGCGTTTGAAATGCCATTCACCGGAATCGCCTTCGGCGTTCGACATTACCTACGCCTGTTCCGCAAATGCCCACCCCGCTGCTGTTCTCCATCACGTTGACGATCACGCGCGGTCGCCCGGTTCTGACTGTGATTCTGCGCAGCCAACATGCGATCAACGCGCTCCGAAGTTTCGCGCGCGATGGAGACGGCAGCTTCGGCGTCGGGGAAGTAATTGGGTAGGCGGTAGCCTAGCCATGCGTAGGCGGAGTATTTCTTGCAGGCGTCCTCTGCCGCTTGCAGTGGGAAGCGGGCGCGCTCGAAGGCTTCGATGTCATTACTCAAATAACATTTCTTGTCGTGGGCGACGTTGTGCGCCCAGCCCTGCCATGCTTCGTTGAGCATGGGAACGCGGCTGGAGATGGGCACGAGCGAGAAGGTGAAGCGCTGCGCGAGTGGCATGCGTAGTTGATCGAGGTAGAGCGCGCGCTCTACCTGCTCGTTGAGGTTGCCGGGCAGGAAGAAGTCGTCGCTGAGATCGATGTTGCGCGAGAAGAGGTCGAGCAATTTGGCGAGCGATTTTTCGCCGGTGGCGCGGGCAATATTTTCGAGTTGTTGCAGCGAGGGCGTGACGAAGAAGCCGCGCGTGGGCAGGTCATCGGCATGGGTCTTCATGAGGCGCGTGACGATGCGGTGCGTGCTGTCGTCGAAGCCCGCGATGTGCCCGGCTTCGTGAATGCCGTAGCGGCCTGCACGGCCGGCGATCTGGTGCGTGAGCCAGGCGGGCAGCAGATCTTCCGATATGCCATCGTATTTCTTTGCAGTCGTGAACACGACGCGGCGGATGGGCATATTGAGACCCATGCCAATAGCATCTGTCGCGACAACTACGTCAGCTTCGCCGTCGCGAAAACGCTGCGCCTGGGCGCGGCGCACTTCGGGGGAGAGGTTGCCGTAAATGGTTGCTACCTTGAGGCCGATCTTGGTGATGCTCGCGGCCCACTCCAGCACCTCGCGGCGCGAGAAGGCGATGACGGCATCGCCGCGCTGCAGTTTGCGCAGGCCACCGACGGCTTGCGCTTCCATCTCCAGCGGCGACATGCGTTTGAGCGCGATGATTTCGAGCGGACAAGCCAGACGCTGCGCGAGCGCTTCGACGGCCGGGCGCGCGGCGAGCGAGCCGAGCAGGTACACGGTTTTGGCGGGCACGCCACAGACGGCGGCGGTCCACGCCGAACCACGCTCGAGATCTTCGAGCATCTGGATTTCGTCGACGATGGCGACGTCGACGGGCCGCGATGCATCCATCATTTCGATGGTGCTGGCGACGTGCGTTGCGCCCTCAGTGAGGCGGCGCTCTTCGCCCGTGACGAGGCTGACGGCAATGCCGCGCTCGACAAGTCGTTCGTAATTTTCCAGTGCCAACAAGCGCAGCGGCGCGAGATACACGCCGGTCTTGGCGAGGGCCAATGCTTCCATGGCCTGATGCGTTTTGCCGGAGTTAGTCGGGCCGAAAATAGCGATGAAGCGCCGTCGCATGCCCGCGGCATGCTCGAAAGATTCCGGATAGCGCGCGAGCGGTACCGAACGCATGGCGGCTTCGGCATGCGTGGCTTCTTGCTTCTGGTGAATCGCTTCGGCGAGGCGATCTTCGACTACGCGAAAGCGGCGGTTGGCGAGTTCGCGGCCCGTTTGCAGCGCACCGAGAAAACGCGTGGCGTCGAGCCCCGCTGCGTGGGCGCGGCTTTCGACAGAGGCGACGAAGCTTTCTATCTCATTGTTAAATTCGGCGAGTGCTTCCGTGTTGATGCGTTCCTGCACGAGCGCCAGACGCTGCTCCGCGCTGAGCCTGCGCCACTTAGTGATGCGGGCGAGCACACCGTGATCGGGGACCAAGCGGAATGCTATCGGCATCTTTCCACCTGCTTCGGCATCGAGCTCGCCCGCCACCTCGATGGCGACACTTTCGTTGGTGTGGATCAGGCGTGCGCCGAAGCGGGCAAGATAGGCAGCGATATCGTCATCCGCTTGCGCGAGGTCGAGATCGTAGTCTTGGTTTTCTGTGGGTGTGTTTGGCAAAGTGATATTGGCTTTGGTTTCTTTTGCCAAGTATGCAGTACTTGCGGCTATGCCGAGCAAATGGTGGCTTTAATGTTTGAAACATCTTTCCTTGGCCGCATCGAGATTGAAGTGGATTCCCGCCTTCGCGGGAATGACGGGCTAAGCGCGGTGGGTTGTGTTGAGCGAAGCGAAGCTCAACATACAATGCATCATTAATCGTTTGGGCTTCGCTTCACTCAACGCCAATCTACAATGAGCGGCACACCTCGGCGTTGTGAATTCCACGAAATGGAAATAGCGTGAACAAAGAATGAAAAAGAAAGGGCCTTCGAAGGAAGTTACAGCGTTGCTGGAACCGTTCCCCTGTCTTGAGCTTGAGCAAATTTACGTGCCCGCAACACGCGAGGAATTCGCGGCGGCGTGCATGGCGATCAAGGCGGCGGGCGTGGCGGGTTTCGATACGGAGTCCAAGCCGACCTTCAGGGTTGGAGATGTGAGTGCGGGGCCGCACATTGTGCAGTTCGCCATCGCAGACAAAGCCTTTATATTCCAATTGCATCGCGAAGAAGGGCACGCGTTTCTGATCGATTTGCTCCAATCGGAAGACGTGCTCAAGGCAGGCTTCGGTCTGCAGTCGGATCGTGGCCAGATTCAGGCGAAGCTTGGCGTGCCTCTCGGCGCAGTACTAGATCTGGACAGCGTGTTCCGCAAGGATGGATACAGCGGTGACATGGGCGTCAGAGCGGCGGTCGGCATCGTGCT
>DASUGV010000441.1:0-2436 GCA_036273835.1 Rhodocyclaceae bacterium | reverse complement strand
GGTGTTTGAGCTTGAACCTGGGGGGCTGTTTCAGCCAGCACAAGTTGTGCGGGATTTGCGGCCAACACGGCCAGAGACAGGAAAAGCGCATGCTTGATCATCATCACCTCAAAGGCATAGGGTATTCTTGTAGCCCATCATTCTATAACAGCCCCGGCGCGCGGCGCCATTGGCTTATCACTCTGCCTCGCGCGCCGTCCCTCGCTTCGTTCAGCCGATGACGCTTTTTCGCCACGCTAAATTCGAAATTTCAGTTGCCCGCACGGAAGATATGCCGCCGTCACATGCGCCGGAGATTGCCTTCGCCGGCCGCTCAAACGCGGGCAAATCGAGTGCTATCAATACTTTGGTGCAGCACAATCGCCTTGCTTTTGTCAGCAAAACCCCTGGGCGTACGCAGCTGATCAATGTGTTTCGCATGACTAATGGCGCAGCCCTTGTCGATCTTCCAGGCTACGGCTATGCCAAAGTACCGGATGCCGTACGCAGAGACTGGATACGCCTGCTGGAAAACTACCTCACGCGACGCGAGAATCTAATCGGCTTGGTACTGATCATGGATGCGCGCCATCCGCTGAAAGATCTGGATCGCCAGATGCTGAACTGGTTTGCGATGACTGGGAGACCTATCCACGTTTTGTTGTCCAAGTGCGACAAGCTCACTCGTAGCGAAGCCGCCAGGACTTTGGCGAAGGTGCGCGAAGAGTTGATGGCGTGGGCTGACGATGCGCAATCGAAAATTAGCGTGCAATTATTTTCCAGTTTGAAAAAACTGGGTATGAGCGAAGCGGAAAAAGCCGTCGGCGCGTGGATGGGGCGGACATGGAACAGTGAAGAAGAAGTTCCACATGGGGCGACTGGCGAGCCGCTGACGGCGTCGGAAACACCAACTCGCAAGGCGCCTAACCAAGCACCTAAGCGAGTGCCTAAGAAGGCAACGCCTCAAGCTACGCCAAGGAAGCGTGTACGCAAGTCAGTGGATTGAGATGAAAACTGGACGACCGAATGGGTCATGTCAATTTTACAAAAAAAATTACCCCCGATACGAGGGGACGTACCGGGGGTCAAAACAACCCGAGCGACCCGGGGGAGTGCACTCAGGCAACCCGCTCAGGGAGGTGAAGCGGGAGACGGCTAGCGCCATCTACCCACTATGATGCAACGCAACGACAAAAGTTCCAACAACTGAATTTGCAATTTTGAAAATATGCATTTGAAAGGCCGGCAGTGAGCAAACCGATATCCACACCTTCTTTTCCTCACACGCGTCCACGTCGCATGCGACGCGATGAATTTTCGCGCCGCCTGATGCGCGAGTCGCGCTTGTCGGTCGACGATCTGATCTATCCGGTGTTCGTACTGGATGGAGAGAAGCGTGTTGAGCCGGTCAGCTCCATGCCCGGCGTGTCGCGCATGTCCATCGACATGCTGTTTCGCGTAGCGCAGGATGCCGTTGCACTTGGCATTCCGGCGTTGGCGTTATTTCCGGTGATCGACCAGAAATTCAAATCGTCGAATGCGGAAGAAGCGTGGAATCCTGCCGGCCTGGTTCCGCGTGCGATCGAAGCGCTCAAAACCCGCTTTCCCGATTTAGGCCTCATCACCGATGTCGCGCTCGATCCGTACACCAGTCACGGCCAGGACGGCCTGATCGACGACAGCGGCTATGTGCTCAATGACGAAACGCTTGCCGTGCTGGAGAAGCAGGCTTTGTGTCACGCGGCGGCGGGCGCTGACGTCGTCGCGCCTTCCGACATGATGGATGGCCGTATTGGCCGCATTCGCGCCGCGCTGGAAGCCAGCAAGCATATCCACACCCGCATTCTCGCCTACTCGGCGAAATACGCTTCGGGATTTTATGGCCCGTTTCGCGACGCGGTTGGTTCAGCAGTCAATTTAGGCAAGAGCAATAAATTTACGTTCCAGATGGACCCCGCAAATTCCGACGAAGCGATTCGCGAAGCGGCAATGGACATTGCCGAAGGTGCTGACATGGTGATGGTCAAACCTGGTCTACCGTATCTCGATATCGTCCGACGCGTGAAAGCCGAGCTTCAGGTACCCACGTTTGTCTATCAAGTGAGTGGCGAATACGCGATGCTCAAAGCAGCCGCTGCCAATGGTTGGTTGAATGAAGAAGCCTGCGTGCTGGAGTCGCTTTTGGCATTCAAGCGTGCGGGAGCGGATGGAATACTGACTTATTTCGCATTGGACGCGGCGCGCTGGATAAAGACATTGGCATAAATGCAGATTGTCGAATCCTCGCTGTTGAATTCGTACCGTCACCTCGCAAACGATTGGCGTGCCAAGTTCACTACGCTAGGCAATTTCATATCGACATAGGCGGGCTTTCCAGGCCGGCGGCTAATCCATACCGTTCGCATACCTAGCGTTTTGGCGGCGCGCAGATTTTCCAATGAATCTTCCACGAGAATG
>DASUGV010000440.1:0-3160 GCA_036273835.1 Rhodocyclaceae bacterium | reverse complement strand
CGAAACGGGCGCGCATATCCTGCGCATGGCGCACTATTCCGCGCTGATCGGCCGCAAGCTCGGTATGTCATCGGAATTACTCGTGCAACTGCTGTCGGCCGCGCCGATGCATGACGTTGGCAAACTCGGAACGCCGGATCACATTCTGCTCAAACCGGGCCGTCTGACCGATGAGGAATTGGATGTCATGCGTTGCCATGCGCTGATCGGTTACGAAATTCTAAAGGGCTCCGCTTCGCCGGTCGTGCAGATGGCGGCGCAGATCGCGCTATCGCATCACGAGAAATTCGATGGCAGCGGTTATCCGTTCGGCAAGGCTGGCGACGATATCCCTCTTGAAGGCCGTATCGTCGCTGTTGCGGATGTGTTCGACGCGCTGACTTCACCACGCCCGTACAAGCCGGCGTGGGATCTTGATCGTGCACGGGCTTTCCTCGTGGCGGGAAGTGGTTCACACTTCGATCCCGTTTGTGTAAATGCTTTCTTGGACAGTTGGCAGAACGTACTGGAAATCAGAGACACTTATCGCGACTGACTTCGCGAGCGAAACTCCGCGACTGAAATTCATCCTAAACAGGTGGCATGATCCAAGCTCTCTCCCGCCGACTCAGACATCTGCTGCCACGTCGCCTGCATAGTCAGTTGGCAAGTTTGTTTGCATTGTTGTTCACCTTGCCGGCCGTGCTGCTGGCTGTCTATGTTGCGCATGCGCAATCGGCTTATGCGGAGAGGCGCCTCGTCATGCAGGGCCAATCCATGACAGCGAGTTTGGCCGAAGCACTGGAACCTGCTCTGCGCGCCCATGATCTGGCGCAAATTCAAAACGCATTGTTGCGGGCAAGCGGATTCCCAGACATTCGCAGCATCGACATCACTGCATCAAATGGCCACGTCATAATTGGCGTGGAGCGGCCGCCGCACGAACAAGCGCATGTCATGGACAGCCGCACGGTGCGGACCGTGCCGAGCGTCGCGCTGCCTTCGGCTGGACAAGTCTTAACAACACACTCCTCTGTCGCAAACGCACTCAATGAATTCGAAGTTTGGGTGCCAATGGGTACCAGCGCCAATCTGAACTGGATGCACACCAGTGTCAGCATGGATTCGCTCGACAGCATGCGCAATCAACTCCTGCGTGGCAGCATATGGGCGGCGCTGCTGGCATCGGCTCTCGCGACGTCGCTGATGTTTTTCTTCTTGCGCCGTCCCGCACAGCGCCTCGTTGCGGCCACCGCTTTTGCGGAACATCTGGAATACAGTTACGGAGACGTATTGAGCGCAGACGCAGGCATCGCGGATATCGACGGCTTGATGCATGCGCTCAACAAAACATCCACGCGTCTGCATCAACAGCAAGCTGCATTGGCACGCACCGAAGCGCACTTCCGCACGGTGGTGGAAGGTTTGTCCGAACTCGTTTTCGAGACCGATGAGTTCGCGCGCTGGACGTACCTCAATCCGGCGTGGACCGACATCACTCAATATGACATTGACGATGGCCTGGGACGTTCCGTGCTGGCTTTCGCACCGGTCGAAGAGCACGCACGAATCAGTGCCGCCTTCAAACCTCTTTACAAGGGCGAGACCGAACAGATACGCGATCAGTTCCGTTATCAAGCCAAAGATGGCAGCGTGCGTTGGCTGGAAGTATTTGCGCGTGTGCGACGCGACGAGGAGGATCGGTTTTGCGGCTACATCGGCGCAATCGCCGACATCTCCGAACGCAAGCAATTCGAACAAGAGTTACTGCAATCGAAAGAAGCAGCGGAAGCGGCCAGCCAGGCGAAGAGCGATTTCCTCGCCAACATGAGTCACGAAATCCGCACGCCGATGAATGCCATCATCGGCATGACGCATCTCACCCTCGATACAGATCTATCCGCTGAACAACGCGAGTATCTATCGCTCGTACGCACCTCGGCCGAAGCGCTGATGATGACCTTCGACGACATTCTGGATTTCTCGAAAATAGAAGCCGGACAGTTGCCATTCGATCATCTCATTTTCAACATAGAAGATTGCGTGGCTTCCACGATTCGCATCATGAAGACGCGTGCCAGCGAAAAAAAGCTGGCGCTCGATTGCAGCATCGATCCGGAATTGCCGGAACTCGTTTGTGGCGATCCGAATCGTCTCCGGCAAGTCCTGCTCAATCTCCTGTCGAACGCGCTGAAATTTACCGAAGAGGGCGAAGTGCATCTGGCCGTAGACATGCTGGAAAAAAATGCCGATCAAATATTGCTGCGCTTCGCGGTCAGCGACACGGGAATCGGTATCTCCCCGGACAAGCAAACATTGATTTTCGATGCTTTCTCGCAAGTCGATAACTCCTCGACACGCCGCTTTGGCGGTACCGGATTGGGCTTGACCATTTGCGCGCGCCTCGTTGAAGTCATGGGCGGCAAGATCTGGGTCGAAAGCGCCGCCGGACAAGGCAGCACATTTTTCTTTACCGCCCGCTTCGATACGACACAAGCGACAACGGCGCACAGTTTTGACAATGACATACGCCGCACCAGCGTTCCGCCATCGCGGCATGGCCCCTTGCAATTACTCCTTGCCGAAGACAACCTCGTCAATCAAACCTTGGCGGTGCGCTTACTTGCCAAGCTCGGACATACCACCCAGATTGCCAACAACGGCCAAGAGGCTGTGGCGCAGCGCGAAGCCGGCGGCGATTTCGACGCCATTCTGATGGATGTGCAAATGCCCATCATGAGCGGCCTGGAAGCGACCCAGGCAATCAGAACATTCGAGCAGCAGCATGGATTGCCACGCATGCCCATCATCGCCATGACCGCCCACGCCATGACCGGCGATCGCGAACGCTGCATCGAAGCAGGCATGGACAGTTATCTGACCAAACCCATTGTCACCGAGAAACTCGCGGCCGAACTTGCTGCCGTCATAGCACGCGTAAGCCCAGCAAGAAAAATCCGCGGCCAGCAATCGGCCAAGAAAGTATCGGGTCCGTTCAACCGCCGCTGGATGCTGGATCAGATCGGCGGCGATGTCGGCTTGATGCATGATGCCGCTCGCATATTTCTCATCGATTGCGCGCGCATAGAAAAAAACCTGCTCGATAGTCTCACGAGCAATAATTGCGACGCATTGTTCGCCAGCGCACACAGCGCCAAAGGTTCGGTCAGCAACTTTGGCG
>DASUGV010000439.1:0-3328 GCA_036273835.1 Rhodocyclaceae bacterium | reverse complement strand
CACCAATGCTCTCGTATGCGATCACGATCGAGCGGATGAACGACGTCCAGCCAGTTCACATCGAGCGGATCGGACGATTCAACCCCTGTGAATTCGATCCACTGCCGATTGAGATAATTACAGCGTCCATCGGGCAGACATGTCCATACGAGTTGCGGCAATGCTTCGATCAACGTGCGGTAACGCTCTTCGCTTAAGCGCAGCGCGATTTCCGCTTCTCGTCTGGCGGTGATATCGAGAGAAACGCCAAGCAGAGTGACGTCGCCGTCAAACGAAATCAGTCGTCTACCCCGCACTTCGATCCAGTGCAGCGTTCCATTCGGCCAAATGATTCGATATTCGACTTGATAGTCGCCACCTTCCGCAATGGCCTTGTTGACGGCGGCGGTTATGCGCGCCTGATCTTCCGGATGGATCGACGAGAGTAGGTGTTCATAAGTAAAGACTTCGTGCGGTTGACGACCGAAATTCGATTTGCATATGCGCGAGCACAGCAGCGTTCGCGTTGCCAGATCGAATTCCCACGAGCCAAGATGGCCTGCGTCCAGCGCGAAACGCAGACGTGTCTCGCTCTCGGCAATTTCATCTTGATCGTCGCGACTGCGATATTGTCTTCGGCGGCCACGGAGCGCAGTTCGCGCAACAGAAACGAAAGTCGTCGGGTGAAACGGACGCTCGAGAAACACTACGTTTCCCAATACCTCTGTCAGCCGTCGCGCATGCGGATTGCGTTCGATTCCGCCACCTTTAGCGGTCAGCACAAGAATCGGTAAATCGGACCAGGATGGCTGCGCGCTAATCCATTGGCGTACCGCAAGCGGGTCGATATCTCGAAGCACATCTTCAGTGACAACGGCGAAGCCGGCACCTGCGTGCAGTTCTTCGACAAAACACGACAAATCGGGACACGGATGCGACTCTATTCCGGCTTCGTCCAATATCTGCGCCGCAATTTGCGCATCCCTGCCCAGTGGCGCGAGAATCAATGCACGTTCCGAATTCCTGTTGTTTAAAGTACTCACGCTTGATCGTTATTCAACAACGCCTTGTCGTGCCCCAAATATTCCGGAACGCCGCGCAGAATGCCTCTAAATCCTTCGAGCGCACCGCCGACGCCGATACCTTTCTCTGAAATCTTTATTTCGCGAATGGTGTCTTCATGGAACCCGTCACGTTTTTTGATGACCGATATGGCACGGCGAACGGCCCCGAGCGCTTCGAAGAAGCGCAGCAAAATGACTGTGTCGGATAGATAAGTCAGATCAACCGGCGCCTTCATATCGCCAATGACGCCGTGCTGTGCAACGGTAAGCAAAGTCAGGACGCCACTACGGTTGAGAAACGACAAGAGCTCGTGCATATGCAAAACGAGATATTTTTCTTCCGGCATTGCAAGCTGGTAACCATTCAAACTATCGATCAGCAAAGTCGTGACATGAAGCTCGGTAACGCATTCACGGACTCTGCTCGCAAACTCGCCTGGTGAAAGCTCGGCGGCGTCGACTTGTTCGAGAATGAGTTGGCCGCTCTCGATGATGCTAGTCAAATCAAAACCAACGTTCGCGGAACGCGCTATCAAAAGATCGGCGTCTTCATCGAACAAAAACGCGGCAGTTCGCTCTCCGCGCGCAACCGCTGCCGTAATGAACGAAAGCGCCATCAATGTTTTGCCCGATCCGGCAGGTCCTAGCACCAGCATACTGGTGCCGCGTTCTGGACCGCCGCCGAGCAGCGTGTCCAGTTCTTTCACACCGCTGCTAAGTTTGTCGCGGCCAAACGGGAGCCGGTGTTCTGCGGCGATTAGATGCGGGTACGCAACGATGCCGCCCGTGGAAATCTTGAAGTCATGGTAACCACCTCTGAACGCTTGCCCGCGATATTTGGTAACACGCAAACGTCTACGCTCGGGTCCGTATTCGGGTGCCAGCTCTTCCAGTTTTATTACACCGTGCGCAACGCTATGCACAGTCTTGTCCAGATTCTCGCTTGTCATATCGTCGAGAAAAAGTACCGTTGCGCCCAGTTTTGCGAAACGATGTTTCATTGCCAACACTTGGCGCCGGTAGCGCAGTGAGCTCTGCGCCAACAAGCGAATTTCCGAAAGGCTGTCCAATACGACACGCTGCGGTTTGACCGCCTCGACTTTTTCAAAAACGGATTTGGTCGTTTCATCCAGTTCGATGTCGGACGAATACAAGAGACTCTGGCGTTGGGCATCGTCAAGTAGCGTTTCAGGAGAGACCAACTCGAATATGTCAATTTCATCAATGACCCAGCCATGGGACGCCGCGCTCGCGACCAGTTCTTCGCGAGTCTCCGAGAGCGTGATGTAAAGCGTGCGTTCGCCTTTGCTTGCTCCTTCGATCAGAAACTGCAATGCGAACGTAGTCTTGCCGGTGCCCGGCTGACCTTCCAAAAGGTAAAGCCTGTTGCGGTGCAATCCCCCCACAAGAATGTCATCGAAACCTGGAATGCCCGTTCGAGCTTTGTCAGTCAAAACATGCATAAAAACCCCGTGCGTGAAAGGTGTTATTTACTATTGATGCGATAAAGTAATTTTTTACAAACATGTAAATTTTTCAAGGAGGTTTTGCAATCATCTTTGCAACGCAACTCTCTATAACTCTGAATAGAGAGACTAAAAATCTCGGCTTCCCGGTAGAGGTCTTTCAATGCAACTTCCGTACCGGATTGAATAATTTGCCGCGCAGGAAAATGGCAATGGGATAAAAGAGGAGCGTTGCGGCCAACTAATCCAACGTCTTGCGGAATCGCTTGAGCCCAATAGCCATCACGACCAGCATGAATAGCAAGAGGGGCCAAACGTTGGGCCATAGCTCCAACACACTGTTGCCTTTGAGCATCACGCCGCGAATGAGGCGAAGGAAATGTGTGAGCGGCAATACCTCGCCGATGTACTGCGCCCACTCCGGCATGCCGCGAAAGGGAAACATGAAACCGGACAGTAGCATCGAAGGCAGAAAAAAGAAAAATGTCATTTGCATGGCTTGCGTCTGATTGCGCGCGATGCTGGAAATAGTGATCCCAACCGTCAAGTTGGCGCCGATGAATGCCAGCGTGCACAGCATGAGCAACACCAGACTGCCCACGAAGGGCACGCCGAAGATGTAATTGGCGCCAAGCAGAATGACAGCCACCTGCACGTAGCCGATAACGATGTATGGTGCAATCTTGCCTATCATCACCTCGATCGGTAATACCGGCGTGGCGAGCAGATTTTCCATCGTGCCGCGCTCCACTTCGCGCGTCACGCCCAATGCCGTCATCATGATCATGGTCATGGTGAGAATGACACCCATCAGTCCCG
>DASUGV010000438.1:0-3363 GCA_036273835.1 Rhodocyclaceae bacterium | reverse complement strand
CGCCAACTTCAGAGTGCGTGCCAATTCGTTCAAGGAACTACCGCTCGTCATGACATCGTCAACGACTAACACATGTTGTCCATCGAAACGGCGCAGGCAACGGAACGCGCCGCGCACATTGCGCTGACGCGCTTTCAGGCGCAGGCCCGTCTGATGAGGCGTATCGATTTCGCGCAAGACGGCACTCTTGAGCAGCGGCTTGCCCGAGGTCTTCGCCAACGTACCTGCCAACTCCAACGATTGATTGAAGCCGCGCTCGGCCAGACGATTATCGTGCAGCGGCATTGGCACTATGCAATCGACATGATTTGCGCCCGCCCGATCGGACAAGAAAGTTGCCAGCCAGGCCCGAACATGGAAACCATTGCCAGCTTTCAGCGCCAATAGCATCTCGCGGACGGGCGAAGTGTAGGCAAACACTGCCAGCGTAGCATCGAAATGCGGCGATTTGATTTGACACCGTCCGCACACTTGGTTGTCCGGAGTGGGCAAAGCGCACACGGGGCAATGTGCTATGAGCAAATAAGGTAGCGTTGCTGCGCAAGCGGCGCAAACCGCGTCATTCCCCGCCCGATCGTCGCACACGAAACAGGTGCGCGGCCATACCAGACTCAAGACGTCTCTTGCCTGCTTGCGGAATTGCGGCACGATAAATTTGATGCGGTTTGACAAGCGGTCGACCTTTCTCGGATCATCCTCTGTTATGTTCGCGCAGTTGTGTACGATTAAGTTACATGCGATTAAAGAGTAAAGGCAGTTCAATGACAACGTGTACGCCCGTTCCCTATCCGACCAACTCGCCCGCCACGGTGAAAGTGAAGTTCCAGAAGGCTCAATCTAAGCCTGCACATGACAGGTCCTCATGGCAAGTAGAAGACGTCGTAGCCTTATTCGAACTACCGTTCAACGATTTGATTGTCCGCGCACAACAGGTACACCGCGAACACTTCGATGCGAATGCGGTTCAGCGCAGCACACTGGTGTCCATCAAAACGGGTGGGTGTTCCGAAGATTGCGGATACTGTTCACAGGCTGCGCGCTATAGCACCGGCTTGGAATCGGAGGCACTGATGCCACTGGCAGAGCTTGTCGCAAAAGCCAAACAAGCCAAGGCCAACGGCGCCTCGCGTTTTTGCATGGGCGCGGCGTGGCGCGGGCCGAAGGACAAGGATCTCGAACCAGTCATGGACATGGTGCGCGAAGTGAAGGCGCTCGGTCTCGAAACCTGCGTCACGCTAGGCATGCTGCGTGAGGGCCAAGCGCAAAAACTCAAGGGCGCAGGACTCGACTACTACAACCATAACATCGACACTGCCCCTGAATTCTATGGCAATGTCATTTCCACGCATACACAGAACGATCGTTTCGATACGCTGGATAAAGTTCGCGATGCCGGCATTCACGTCTGTTCCGGCGGCATCGTTGGCATGGGCGAATCGCGCCGTGGCCGCGCAGCGATGATCGCGCAACTGGCCAACATGCCAACGCCACCGCAATCCGTGCCGATCAACAATTTGGTGCCGATCGAAGGTACGCCCTTGGCTGATCAGCCACCGCTCGATCCGTTCGAGTTCGTACGCACCATTGCCGCGGCGCGCATCACAATGCCAAAGAGTTACGTGCGTTTGTCCGCCGGGCGCAGTCAGATGTCCGAAGAAACGCAGGCACTATGTTTTCTCGCCGGCGCGAACTCGATTTTTTATGGCGACAAGCTGCTGACGACGGGCAATCCGGATGTCGAAGGCGATGCGGCGTTGTTCGAAAAACTGGGATTGAAATCGGTGTGATGATTTTTCCAGCCACGATAAGCTAACACGCTGCATCATTTGGTCGGCACAGTATGAGTATTCCCGTCGACTTCGAGATCGACCGCCGTCTCGTCCGCCGTCGCTTCGAGCAGGCTGCGTCCCACGCCGACGAGACAGGGTTTCTTGCACGCGAAGTCGCACAACGCATGGCGCAGCGGCTGTCCTATATCAAGCTTCAACCCGAACGCATTCTCGATATCGGGTGCGGCGTCGGCCGCGATTTTCCCTTACTGGTCGAGTATTATCCGCATGCCGAATGCATCGGCGTCGACTTCGCACTATCCACATTGCGATTGGCTCACAGAGGGCGTGGATTTTTTCAGAAGCTGATCGGTGGTGCGCGCAAAAGCAATCCTCGTTATGTCGCTGCCGATGCCGAGACGCTCCCGCTGGCCCGTGCCAGTGTGCAAATGGTATGGTCCAACCTGATGCTCAACTGGCTGCACGACCCCATGCCGGCGTTGAGGGAAATGCATCGCGTGCTGGCCATCGACGGCATGGTGATGTTCGCAACGCTGGGCCCCGATACGCTCAAGGAACTGCGCACAGCTATGCCAATGACATACGGAGAACGCGTGCATCGCTTCATCGATATG
Source organism: Rhodocyclaceae bacterium (assembly GCA_036273835.1). Lineage (GTDB taxonomy): Bacteria > Pseudomonadota > Gammaproteobacteria > Burkholderiales > Rhodocyclaceae > DASUGV01. Next base: position 959 of record DASUGV010000438.1, on the reverse strand, counting down.
CACGATCTGGGAGATTGCCTGCTGCAGGCGGGTTTTGCGGAGCCCGTGATGGACATGGACACCGTCGTGCTGACCTACGACGATCTGGACGGACTCATCCGAGATCTGCGCATGGCCGGTGCAACGAACGCATCGACTGCTCGCCCGAGAGGACTCACCGCCCAGTCCGACTGGATTCGGGCTCGCGAGGCCTACGAAAAATTTCGCGTCGATGGACGTTTGCCCGCGACGTTCGAAATCGTCTATGGCCACGCCTGGAAAGCGGCGCCCAAGAAGCTCGAAGACGGCCGCTCAGTCATTCAGTTTCGACACAGGTCTTGACGGCACAACTTAATTGTCGAGCTCGGGCCAATTTATTTTCGTCTCGTTCAACGCATTGCCAGCTTTTAAATTCTGCGTGCGCTTCTCGCCTTTATATTCGGCTTCCACAACATAATTTCCGTTGGGCAGTTTGAGCAGGCAACTCGGTCCATTTGCATTGAATACCAATGGCTGCGACAAGCCCGCACCGCGCACCGTGACGGACACGTCCGCAAGGTAGCCACCCTCCGGTCCTTCGGTAAAAAGCAATTCGCTATTGGCGGCTGCGCGCTGAGAATTCAACTCGGCACGGCCCTCTTCCGATACCCCGCCGCATACATATTGCGCATCGCCCGCCGATTGCCATTGCAGCGATTGAGCCTGTGCAGCCAACGAGGCGAGTGAGAGAACGATACAAATTGAGCGATGCATGATCGGCTCCATCTTTCGTTGATGTGACTTTATTTTGCGAAAGATGAGAATGCTTGTCAGTGCGCTAGCGCACGCTGCGAAAGCGTGTCATCGAACATGGAAGAGTTCGGCAAGTTTCAAATCTATACGTCGAATCCATGCGTCTCATGATAGAAAGGATAAAGGTATGCACCTCATTTGCAGACCTATATCGACCGCACACATGCCGATGAACGACACTTCACCAG
>DASUGV010000437.1:0-2376 GCA_036273835.1 Rhodocyclaceae bacterium | reverse complement strand
TACCACAGCAACGTCAGTGCTTTACAAGCACCCAATGCCGCGTCATATAAATCGTGCGGATTCGGACCGAGATCTTCACCGCCGCGATCCAACGCGAGATCGGTCGGCACGCTGTGCTCGCGGATGCCAATATCATGCTTCATCAGCGTGTTCATGTCGCGCTTAACGGTGATCGTCATATTGGTTGCTCCGGGTGCACAAGGAATCCGTGCTTGAATTTAGGTAGGTAGATCACTGAGTTTCCATGCGCCTTCACCGAGCAATTCAAGTTCATGCGAGTGGAAATTGAGCAGGCTGCTACGATGTCCCACGCTGACCAGAATCGCGTTTGGCAGCCTCTGGCGTAGTAGCTCATACATGGCATGCTCAAGGCCTTCGTCCATTGCCGAGCTGGCTTCGTCGAGAAAGATGACTTGCGGTTTGTTCAGCAACGCACGACCGATTGCCAGCCGCTGCTGTTCGCCCAGCGAAAGAATGTTCGTCCAGTCGGCTTCTTCATCCAGACGTGCGACCAGATGACCCAGATGACATTGATCGAGTATGTCATGAGCATTATCGCCGGTCTGCGCGGCGGCGGGATAATACAAGACGGAGCGCAGTGTGCCCAACGGCAAATAGGGTTTTTGAGGCAGGAACAGCGCATGCTGGTCGATGGGCCGGATGACCGTGCCGTTGGCGAATGGCCATAGGCCGGCGATGGTGCGTAGCAGGGTGGTCTTGCCGATCCCCGATCGGCCACGAATCAGCAATGAACCGCCTACCGTGAGGGAGAGATTCAGATTTTCAAGCAGCACCACATCGCTGGGCGTGCGCACGGTTAGGGATGCCAGCGCCACGTGTTGCTCGTCGTTTTCGATGTGCACTGCGGGGAGTCGCTCGGCCGCGTCCATCGAATCGAGAAAACCGGTCAAGCGATTGAGCACTGCGCGGTAGCCGGCGAATTCGTCATACGAAGAACGGAAGAAGGATAGCGAGTCTTGCACTTGGCCGAAGGCCTGGGCAGTCTGGATGATGTCCCCGAGGGTAATTTGTTTGCTGAGCAGGCGAGGCGCTTGCACGATAAAAGGAAACACAACGGCAGCCTGACTGATGGCTAGATTGAAGCCTTGAAATTTTAGCGAACGATACACGATCGCCCACATATTGCCGATGACTTCCGCGAAGCGTCGCATGAGCGTGCCGTGCTCCACTTTTTCGCCGCGGAAGAACGCTATGCTTTCGCCATATTCGCGCAAGCGGACCAGGGCATAACGGAAATTGGCGTTGAGTTTCTCATTCATGAAGTTCAATAGCACGAGCGGGCGGCCGATCCACACGGCGAATACCGTCGCGACGATCACGTACAAGTACACAAGGAAAACCATCGCACGTGGAATCTCCACGCCGAATAGCGCCAACATGCCTGATAGATTCCACAAGATAATGGTGAATGAAAACAGCGAAACGACTGAGCCGATCAAGCCCATCGAAAGTGTGATCGAACTGGTCACGAAACTGTCGACGTCTTGCTGGATACGTTGGTCCGGGTTGTCCACGCCATTCGCGACGAACCGGCTGCGGTGATAACCTTGCTTGCTCAGCCAGCGATCGACCAGAACATGCGTCAGCGCGGCGCGCCAATGAATCAGGAATGCGCGACGTAAATAAAAATCGAACATCGACGCACCGACGTTGATGGTCGCCAGCACCGAGAAAATCATCAGCATGAACCAAAACGCTTTGGCGTCCAGGCTTTGCATGGCGCTGTAAAAGCCGTTGTACCAGAACGACAGGAGCACATTCAGGCGCACTGCAAACAAGGTCGAGAAAATTATCAGCGCCAGCACTGCCAATGGAAACAGGCTGCGCGATGGCGCAAAGAACGGCCATGCCAAGCGCCGGAATTGGCGTCCCCACACCGTCGTGCGGCACAACACGACTGTCACAATGGCCAGGCCAATTAAGCTTATGACAAACGCTTCGCTGAGCCAGATCAGGCTCGCCAGCAATTCATGATTCCAATTCATCCTCGATGTTCCTTCGGGTAGGGCTGCAACGATTCGGCAAAGCGGCAAGTTTGGGCAGTTTAGTGATGGTGTCAATAGCCGTCGCTATCGGCAAGAATCGAAATTGCATTTGGGAAAGGCGTGGCGATGCCGCGAGCAGGGTTTGTCCCGCCGGCGGGAGCCTCGATGGGCGCTTAAATGGTGCGGTTTCTATTCAGTCAGCGATGTGTCGCCGCTACGAATGCGGGAAGGGTTTGTTATCGCGATGAATTCATGGTCCCGCGAATTTCAGGCAGGCATTGCAATGCGTATCTTTGGTGTAGTAGAAACCGACGTAATCTTGCGGTGGCTTGCCGAGCGTTAGTGTCCAGCCTTCCTTGACTTGATAGGC
>DASUGV010000436.1:0-5054 GCA_036273835.1 Rhodocyclaceae bacterium | reverse complement strand
TCGAAAGGTACGTCGGTACATCAAACAGGACCCAAGGAATGGCAGGCGAAAATCGGCAAGATTCCTGTTGTCACGACATAGCGGAATCGCAATTTGAACCCGGTTGAATACCGGGTTTTTTACGTACATTGAATAGGCATACAGCATGTTCAAAAAACTGCGCATCGCCGTCCTGCTGTTCATCTTAGCGACCGTCGCGGTCAACGCATGGCGCGCCAAAGCCAAGGTCACCGAATGGAAATCCACCTTGCATGTGGCGATGTTTCCGATCAATGCCGATGGCAGCGACGCATCGCAACGCTACATTCAGGATTTGCAAAAGGATGATTTCGAGCCCATCGAACACTTCATCGCATCCCAAGCTCAACGCTATGATGTCAATGTCATTCGACCCGTTAGCGTGGAACTGGGCGCGGCAATGAATACCCTGCCACCGGCGCTAACCCCTCATCCCAACATGCTGGATGCAATCTCCTGGAGCTTGCGCATGCGCTGGTGGGCTTGGCGCAATACGCCCGAAGTCAGCGTGCGGCCGGACGTGCGCATGTATCTGCTCTATCACGATCCGGCCACGACAAACTACTTACCGCACTCGATTGGCTTGGCCAAAGGGCAGATCGGCATGGCGCATATTTTCGCCAGCCGCAACGCGAACGGCAGCAATGCCGTCGTCATTACGCACGAGATGCTGCACACCTTCGGCGCGACCGACAGATACGCGGCGGACAGCAATATGCCGCGCTTTCCGGATGGGTTTGCGAATCCCGGACAAACGCCGCGCTATCCGCAAACTGCCGCCGAAATCATGGCCGGCCGCATTCCGATCAGCGAGACAGAAGCACGCATTCCGGATGGATTGTTCGAGGCAATGATCGGCCCGGAAACCGCGGCTGAAATTGGTTGGCGCGCCGAAAAGCAGGAATAGCCAACAGCCACCGTCTCGCGATTACTTCTGCATCAGTTGCCGCTGTAACGCGTCGTTTTCCGCATCGTCTGAAGAGATCGGCTCGGAAGCCGTCGATTCTGGCGCAGCGGGTGTGCTTTGGGTCTGACCACTTTGCGGCTGACCGCCGAGTTCGCGCTGCAAATCGCTGCTGCTATCCGTATCGTCGGTATTCGGCACGATGATCTGAACGTTATCGATGTCCAACTTTTTCTGCTCTCCTAGTCCGAACGTCACCAGTTGCGGAAACGCAATGACTAGGCCGACCATGACAATCTGGATCAGCACGAAAGGCACCGCCCCCCAATAAATGTCCGCCGTCTTTACCGACGACGGCGCCACCGAGCGCAGATAGAACAACGCAAAGCCGAATGGCGGATGCATAAATGATGTTTGCATATTCACCGCCAACAATACGCCGAACCAGATCAGATCGATACCCAATTTGTCGGCAACGGGCGCCAGCAACGGAACGACGATGAAAGCCAATTCGAAGAAATCGAGGAAAAACGCCAGCAAGAACACCAGAAGATTAACGACAATGAGAAAACCCAGTGCGCCGCCCGGCATGTTGATCAGCAAGGCCTCCACCCATTTGTGGCCATCGACGCCGTAGAAGGTCAGGCTGAACACGCGCGACCCGATCAGAATGAATACGACGAACGTACTCAAACGCGCCGTGGATTCCATCGCTTGCTTGAGCAATTTCCATGACAGACGCTTACGAAGCAAGGCCATGACGAGCGCGCCCGTGGCGCCCATCGCGCCGCCTTCGGTGGGCGTGGCGATGCCCAAAAAGATGGTGCCCAGCACGAGGAAGATGAGCCCCAGCGGCGGAATCAGTACAAAGGTCACGCGCTGAGCCAAGATCGACAACAGCGGCAAACGAAAGACCTTGGTCACAGCCGCCAGGGCGAGAGCAATACCGAAGCCCACACACATTGACGTGACGATCAGTTCGTCGGTGGGCGTATCCGCAGGCCGGGAATGGGCGAAGACCAGCGCCAACGCGACGGAAAGAATCGTGAGCACCAGTAAGGACAGACGGCCGCTGCGTCCATCCGGTTCGCGCAAGGTTCGCGCTTCGGGCGGCAATGCGGGCGCCCATTTGGGCCGGAAAACGGCAATGCCAATAGCATATGCGAGATACAAGCCGGTGAGCACAAAACCTGGGATGAATGCGCCCTTGTACATATCGCCCACCGAGCGGCCCAACTGATCGGCCATGACGATCAATACCAGCGACGGTGGAATGATCTGCGCCAAGGTACCCGAAGCGGTAATCACGCCGCTGGCTAGTCGTTTGTCATAACCATAGCGCAGCATGATAGGCAGAGAGATTAGCCCCATTGAGATGACGGAAGCTGCCACCACACCCGTCGTCGCGGCCAGCATGGCGCCTACAACGATGACGGCGAAGGCTAGGCCGCCGCGCACAGGCCCGAACAATTGACCTATCGTTTCGAGCAGATCCTCTGCCATGCCGCTGCGCTCGAGAATCAAACCCATGAAAGTAAAAAATGGGATCGCCAGCAACGTGTCGTTGCTCATGACGCCCCAGATGCGATCAGGCATGGCCTGAAACAACGAGGCCGGCAGCATGCCCAGTTCGATGCCGATCAAACCGAACACGACACCGCACGCACCCAGCGCAAATGCGACAGGGTATCCAAACAGCATGAACAGGATCATCGTGCCGAACATCAGCGGCGCAATGTTATGCGTAATGAATGCAGTCATTCCGCGATACCTTTTACGCCGTGTATGCTGCGAATATTTTCGGCGAGCGCTTCTTCCGCGCTGATCTCTTGATCGCCCGTCACCGGTTTGTCGATCACGCCCATCAGGAACGCCACGCGCTTGATCAACTCGGACAATCCCTGCAACAACAGCAACGCAAATCCAACCGGTACCAGCAGACGTGCGGGCCAGAGAATCAGGCCGCCTGCGTTGCTCGACATCTCACCACTATGAAACGCGCCAACGAATACATCCCAGGACAACCACATGATGACCGCCGTCGTGGGAAACAGGAACAGCAGCGTACCGATGACATCGATCCAGGCACGCGTGCGATCGCTGAAGTGGCTTGTCAACACATCGATGCGCACATGAGCGTTCTTACGCAGCGTATAGCCGGCACATAAAAGAAAAATCGCCGAGAACAAATACCACTGGATCTCAAGCATGGCATTGGAACTGATGTCGAACAGCTTGCGAACGATGGCATTGCCGGCGCTGATCAGCGTAACGAGCAACACCAGCCAGATCATGGCCGATCCGACTTTCTCATTAAGCGTGTCGATCCACCCCGAAAACCTGACGAGCCCTTTCATGTTTTCTTCACCGCCTCCGCATATTCAATTAGCATATTGTCGCACGATTGATTTATGCCTCGCCATCTTGTCCGTAATATAATGGCAAACTATAAAATTTACCTACTGACGCTCGCTCATCACCCATGCTGACCCGCCTCTGCCTCATCCGCCACGGTGAAACCGACTGGAATGTCGAGCACCGCGTACAAGGCAGCATTGATATTCCTCTCAACGCGCGTGGCCGCCAGCAGGCGCAGGCCGCTGCCGAAACCTTGTTCAGCGATGCGCAACAGAACGCCTTTGCCGCCATCTATTGTTCCGATCTGCGCCGCGCACACGAAACGGCCTCCATCATCGCCAGTCGGCTGAACTTGCCTGCCATCACCGATGCACATTTACGCGAACGCAATTATGGTGGCTTGCAGGGACTGACCGCCGATGAAGCCGAGCAGCGCTTGCCGGGCGTGCATCCGCGCAATCGCGGCACGCGCGACCCCGCTCTCGTTCCGCCGGGCGGCGAAAGCCTGCAAGATTTTGCGCGCACCGTGCAGACGGGATTCACCGCCATCGCACAACGTCATCCCGGTCAGTCAGTACTGGTGGTCAGCCACGGTGGCGTACTCGATGTGGCCTATCGCCTCGCCACAGCCATGCCTCTTGGCGCAGCGCGCGACTTTACGCTCGCCAACGCTGCACTGAACTGGATTGGCTTCGACAGTGCCGAAACCAATAAAGACAAGGCCTGGCAATTACTCGCATGGGATCAGCGTGCCCACTTGGAGAGTAGCCGCGATGAATTACGAATTTAACCTCAACGAATTTAGCCCCGATTAAGCTTGTCCGCCCCTCGCCGCACCTGACAGGTCACGGTATGATTCGCCTTGTTTAGCAAGACTAAACATCCGACACCTTAACCGCCCGTAACGGATTCTCCATGTTCTCGAAAAAAGACACTCTTGCCCAAACCGATGCCGAACTATGGGCCGCTATTCAATCTGAAAACAAGCGCCAGGAAGATCACATCGAACTGATCGCTTCGGAAAATTACGTCAGCGCCGCCGTCATGGAAGCGCAAGGCTCGCAGTTGACGAATAAATATGCCGAAGGCTATCCGGGCAAGCGGTACTACGGCGGATGCGAATACGTTGATATAGCCGAACAACTTGCCATCGATCGCGTCAAGAAACTATTCGGTGCCGAAGCAGCCAACGTGCAACCCAATTCCGGCTCGCAAGCCAATCAAGCCGTGCTGATGGCTTTCCTCAAGCCGGGCGACACCATCATGGGTATGAGCCTGGCCGAAGGCGGACACCTCACGCATGGCATGGCGCTCAACATGAGCGGCAAATGGTTCAACGTCGTTGCTTACGGTCTCGACAAGAACGAAGAGATCGATTACGACGCGATGGAACGCCTGGCCAAAGAACACAAGCCCAAGCTGATCATCGCCGGCGCGTCGGCATATTCATTACGCATAGACTTCGAACGCTTCGCCGAGGTGGCCAAATCCGTCGGCGCCATCTTCATGGTCGACATGGCGCACTATGCGGGTCTCGTTGCGGCAGGCGTCTATCCCAACCCGGTGCCGCACGCCGACGTGGTCACCTCCACGACACACAAGACGCTGCGCGGACCGCGCGGCGGCATCATCCTCATGAAAGCCGAACACGAGAAGGCCATCAACTCGGCGATTTTCCCCGGCTTGCAAGGGGGTCCGCTCATGCACGTCATCGCCGCCAAGGCCGTCGCGTTCAAGGAAGCGTCGACGCCGGAATTCGGCGCCTATCAGGAAC
>DASUGV010000435.1:0-7169 GCA_036273835.1 Rhodocyclaceae bacterium | reverse complement strand
TGATGGTGCCGTTGCCCGCTGCGCCGGGGAAGCGCGACACGAATGACACTGTCTTATCGGCTGTTCCCGTCAGTACGCTCGCAGTGGCTGTCGTAGCGCCGTCGCCGACAACGCGCGCGACATAGAGCAGCGAACCGCCTTCCGTGAAGAAAGCCTGTACGGCGTGCGCGAGATAGTTGGTCGTCGCCACCGTGGCGCCAAGCGACAGATCGTTGAAGCTGCCGTAGATGCGTTCGAAGTCACCAAAACTCGTCAACAGTTCAGGTGGCTCAGGCGTGTTGTCATCGACACGGTACGGTCCCTTGCGGGTCGGCCCGATAAAAGCGGTGGTGGTCGTGCCCACCCCTTCGATTGATTTGGCGCGGAAACTGGTTTCCTCGACATACACGCCTGGTGCCAGATATTCAGGCATGGCTCATCTCCTTTACAGACTGGGGTGGGAAAACTGAAATCATCTCGACGTGTCCTTTCATGGCAAGGCGAGATTCAGGGAAACGTGAAGCGGACGTCCGGCCGCGAGTTGCACGGCGGTACTCGTCTGTTGCAGCGTGGCGCGCTGCGCTTCGATGCGCGCCGGATCGACGAGAGGTAATACAGCCGGCGCAGTACCGGCACTGACTGAAATTGCTGACGTGCGTGTGCCGGCCGCGGGATCGAACACGACTTCCAGCGACGCATCGATCTGGCTGACGATCACCGCGTGCGGATCGCTCGACCAGGTTGTCACGGGAATACCCGCAACCGGTACGAGCGCTTCGCCTCGCCAATCGGTCATGCCGCGCGCCAGCACCGTTCCGTTGCTTGTCACCAGCAACAGCGCGCCGCCCAGGGCATCGCCGCTGTTTGTGTCGGTGAGCGATACGCGCACGGGCGCCCAGTTGGCGCCCAGCGGCAATATGCCATTTGGATACATGGGGACGACGATGGGATTGAACAGCGAGGCCGCATCATCGGCATGCGCGGGATCGGGATCGCGCGGCAAACTGATCGTCACCAGACGCGACAGATAGTTACCGGCGGGATCCGTTATCGTCAGTGTCAGCGGCTGGCTGCCTATGGATGGCGTAGCCGGTGGCGCATCGAAAACAATCGTGTGCGCAGCGAGCGGCTGCCAATCGCGGATCACATACAAACCGCTTCGATTGCGCAGCATGGTGGCGAAGTCGCCTTGGATCTGAAGCACGGCATTGATCGGCGCGCCAGTCGTCGCATCGACACAGCGCAACGCGGTGAGCGCTCGCATCTCCACGCGTTCGAGCTCTTGCCAGACGGCGCTCATGCTGCAACCTCCTGGCCGTAAGTAAAACGTCTCGCCACGGCTGGACGGCTGCTGTCCATGACATCTGGATCGAGCCGCACAACACGCGCAATGTACGACACCGACAGTCTGTAGGCCGGTTCCAACGCATCCCAAACGCGCATCATGTCTTCGGTGGTCAACTCGGCTGGAATGATCTGGATCACTTCGTCGCTGGCCCAGCCCGCTTCGGGCGAAAGGGACGAGGCATCCAAGATGGAAAACTGATGCAATTGGCGCGCCGCCCAGCCCAAGGTCGCGTGCTCGTCGAGAGCGTTACCGGCCCATGCTGTCAGCATAAAATGCAAGTCCAGTCCAAGCGGCGCGATCTGTTCCGGCGCCATGCCGGCTGGCCGGTTCTGGCGGCTGTATTCGTTCACCGTCACGCGATACAGAAATAGCGTGACGCGCGTCGCATCGTCGATCGTTCCGGCAAGTTCGCCCGACGAGATCAACTCGAAGCCGCACGCCGGCATATCCACCGTCGCCACTTTCTGCGGATAGGTATTGCGCAGGAAAGTCGCAATGGAATTACCGACAGAGTGAATTGCAAAAATATTGGCCATTCGTTTGTATCTACCGACACCCCGAACAATGAGCCCGCAACTTCAATTCAAATTTCACCGCGTCAACGTTTGCCACGCACGGCGCGCCAGATGTAGCGGTTGTCGCTGACCGCAAGCTTCTCGACGACACCTTTCGCAACGAGGATGGACAAGGCTTCGCTCACTTCATCGCTATTTGCCGTCACGGCGATTTCCGGCAACCACCATTCAGCAATTCCGAATTCGTTATCTGCTGCGGCCGGATGCTCAAGCAGGTAGCGCTCGATCGCCTCGATAATTTTTTTGAGACGAACATCCCGGACATCGCTCACGGCTGATCTCCACAGCAGCAGTGCATGACTTCATTGCGAGTTGCGTGCCAGAACGTGTGTAGCTCGATAAATCATTGACACCAATGAATTTATTCTTGGACCGGCTGCGCAGGAAAAACCATGCCGGGTCAGTGGAAACCCATTGTCATAAGGACAGAAATGGAAGAGATCACGAATATTCGCTGTCGTGCGTGGAAGTAGCGTGAGAAGAACGATCGGGTCAAAAATAACCCGCCGTGAATCGATTTGACCCGGTCGCGCAAAAAGCCTCTCAACGTTGGCGAAAGTACCCCGTAACGCAGGGGGTATGACATTGAGTTTATCAATGGCTTGGATGTCTTGCGACGAGGGCACGTCGGCCGTATCGCTTAATACAATTGTCATTCCCGCGAAAGCGGGAATCCACAATATTGGGAAAGCCGCATCGAGGATAAAGTGGATTCCCGCGTTCGCGGGAATGACGAAGAAACTAGGCGTATTGAACCGGAGGTTTGGCCTATATTTCGACGCAATGAACCTTGCGGCGGTCAGATCTTCTTTTCGAGAAACACCGCTTTGCCCGCGCGCGGGTCGAGTGCGAAATTTTTGAAACCGAAACTTGCGTAGACGGCAAGCGCGGTTTCGTTGCCGTCCAGTACTTCCAGCGTGAGCTTGCAACAGCCGCGCTCCGTGGCGATAGTCTGTACTGCCGTCAGCAGCATGCGGCCGATGCCGCGTCCCCGCCATTCACGATGTACGACAATGTCATGAACGTTCAGCAACGGCCTGGCGGAAAAAGTTGAAAAGCCCTCGAAGCAATTGATCAGTCCAACGGGTTGTTGGACGTCGAAGGCAAGAAAAGAAACGAATCTCGGCCGAACGCGTAGACGTTCGATCAAATGTTCGCGCGCATAAGCGGACAAGCCTTGCCCACCGCCCATTGGATCGCTGGCGTAATGATCAAGGAGTTGCAGAAAACCTTCGCGATGATGCGAATCGGAAAAATCCGTTTGTAATATCCGGACGGAAGACATCCACGCATACTACGTCAAATCACAATCCAGCCATTCGACAAGACTTCAATTCGATAGCGAAACATGCGACTCGAATCCGCTTCGATCGATGCCATGCTTCTTGATCAGCTTGCCCAGCGCGCGGCGTTCCTTGCCCGCGAGCTCCGCGGCACGCGTGACGTTGCCGCCGGTACGGCGCAGCAACTCGCCCAGATACTCGCGCTCCCACGCCGCCAGCGCCACGCTGCGGGCGCTGTTGTAACACGGCAGCTCTTCGCTGACGGCTCCCTGCGCCAAGCTAGGTATCAGTACCAGCTCATCGCGAGCGCAGAGCAGTGTCTGGCGATGAATGAGGTTGTCTAGCTCGCGCACATTGCCTGGCCATGCGTATTGATCGAGCCACACAAGACTGGAAAGATCGAATGGCCGCTGCGGCAACTGGTAACGGCTGGCATAGCGCCGAGAAAAATGCTGAGCCAATAAGCGTGCGTCGCCTTGACGGGTTCGTAGCGGCGGCAGCTCGAGCGACAGTACATCGAGACGAAACGCGAGGTCAGTGCGGAACGCGCCGCTGGCAATCATCTGCGGCAGGCGCGGACTCGCCGCCGCGACGATACGCACATTGCCCGATTGTTCGCGCGTGCCGCCGAGCGGCCGGTAAGTTTGATCCTGCAAAAAACGCAACAAGGATACCTGCGCACGTGCTGGCAACGAATCGATTTCATCGAGAAACAGCGTGCCACCCTCGGCTGAAGCGATCAAACCGATGCGAGCGGCGCGCGCATCGGTGAAGGCGCCGCGCTCGTAACCGAACAACTCGCTCTCCACCAGCGTATCGGGCAGCGCACCGCAATTGAGCGGCACGAATGGCGCGCCTTTGCGCACGCCCAAATAATGAATGGCACGCGCGGCCAGCTCCTTGCCGGTACCCGTTTCTCCACAAATCAATACCGGTGCGTCATACCTCGCCATCTGTTCGATGAGCCCCATTACCCGTTGAAATTCCGGCGATGCCCCGATCATGTTTGGTACAGCAGAGACCATGACGCCCTCTCCATCGCAAGTTAATCGACGCGCCCTCAAACTCCAATGGCGACATGGGTAGTGTTATAGCCGACTCTTGGCGGCGTGAAATGATGCCTGCCTGTTTGGGTAGGTCGCATGCTCACAAGATCGAATTTCCGCTGCTCGTTTTGCGGCTTTCGCGATTTGTGACAATTTCGTATCATCGGCCTACGACATCCGCGCGAGACATGCATGATGTTCGTGAGTCATCGCGGCGAAATAGGTCGCCGCTGCGGACTTCTATTGATCGACTTCTATTTGACATTCCATGCTTCGCACGTTAGCTTCGGTTCTGCGCTAATTTGACTCAGCTTGCAGGCGCGTTATAAATCTTGCTAAAGCGGGTGGGAACGAATTTCAGCAAGCCCAGTCGCGTAGTTCAGCCGACTGGGCTTTTGTTTTTTTGAGGATGTGATGACGTCTTCCGGATCCGTCGGCGTGGTGGAACCCCGCCGCGCACGCTTCGATCAGCCGCTCGCCCTGCGCAGCGGAGGCCTACTGCCGCAATACGAACTGGTGTACGAAACGTATGGCACGCTCAACGCCGCACACAGCAACGCGGTGCTGGTATGCCACGCATTGTCCGGCTCTCATCATGTCGCCGGCATATATGCCGATGGACTGAACAATCTGGGGTGGTGGGACAACCTTGTTGGCCCCGGCAAGCCGCTGGACACCGACAAGTTCTTCGTCATCGGCGTGAACAATCTCGGCGGCTGTTATGGCAGCACCGGTTCGATGTCGCTCAATCCTGCTAGCGGCAAACCGTGGGGTGCGGATTTTCCGTTCGTGACAGTAGAAGACTGGGTCGACGCGCAAGCACAATTGGCCAGCCAGCTCGGTATCGAACAATTCGCCGCGGTCCTGGGCGGAAGTCTTGGCGGCATGCAGGCGTTGGCGTGGACGCTGCGCCACCCGGCGCGTGTGCGCCATGGCATGATCATCGCCGCAGCACCCAAACTATCGGCACAGAATATCGCGTTCAACGAAGTTGCGCGGCAGGCCATTCTGTCTGATCCGGATTTTCATGGCGGCCACTATTACGAGCATGGCGTAGTACCTGTGCGTGGCTTGCGTCTGGCACGCATGATTGGCCACATTACTTACCTGTCGGACGACCAGATGGCGGAAAAATTCGGCCGCCGGCTGCGCCATCAAGGTCCGCAATATCACTATGGCGTCGAGTTCGAGATCGAATCCTATCTGCGCCATCAAGGCGACAAGTTCGCCACCTACTTCGACGCCAATACCTATCTGCTAGCCACCAAGGCGCTGGATTACTTCGATCCCGCGTTCGAATATGACGGCGATCTCGCTGCCGCTTTCGCCACCGCGCGCGCGAAGTTTTTCGTCGCCTCTTTCACCACGGACTGGCGCTTCTCGCCCGAGCGCTCGCGCGAGTTGGTCTTTGCATTGATGCACAACCGCTGCGAAGTCAGTTACGCGGAACTGGATTGCGCAGCAGGACACGATTCTTTCCTGCTCGACGACCCGCACTATCACGCGGCGCTGGCAGCCTACTTCGACAACATCGAGGTGTGACATGGTACGACTGACCGACAACATACGCTTCGACTTCGACGTCATCGCACGCTGGATCGCGCCCGGCGAACGCGTGCTCGACCTCGGATGCGGCGATGGCGATCTGCTCATGTATCTGGCGGAAGCGCGCGAGGCGAAAGGCTACGGCATCGAACACAACATCGACCACGTCGTCGCATGCATCAAGAATAATGTCAATGTGCTAAAGATTGACCTTGAACAAGGACTTGCCGGCTTCGAAGACGGCCAATTCGACCATGTCATCATGAGCCTGTCATTGCAAGCCGTACAAAATACCGAAGGCATATTGACCGAGATGTTACGGGTGGGTCGCGAAGCGGTAGTCAGCTTCCCGAACTTCGGTTACTGGCGTCACCGCGTATCGATCAACGAAGGCCACATGCCTGTCTCCGATAGCCTGCCTCACCAGTGGTACAACACGCCCAATGTGCGCTTCTTCACCATGGCGGATTTCGAACAGCTGTGCGAGAAGCGCGGTATTGTCGTCAACGAACGCGTGGCCTTCGACGACGACAGGGAAATCACGATCGACCCGAATAACTACGCCAGTGTCGCCATCTACCGTTTAGGACGCTCGCGCTCGTAGATATCGTAGTTTCTACTGGCACGTCCCATCGTTACAATGACCGTCGATATACATCCGCGTGCTTTCAAAAATATGCTCGAGAGCAATCAGAACAACGTTTGGCGTCAGCGGATAAAGCCACATCTTTTCTTGAAGCTCATCGGCACCAGTCTCTTCATCACCGTTTTTTTTATCGCCTATCTTTATCTTCTCAAGCATCCTTTTTTCCACGTCACGATCGTACCGCTGACAACAATAGACCGACTCGTCGGCTTTCATCCCTCGGCGTTGGTGCTCTATGCCTCATTGTGGTTTTATGTCGGGATCCCTCCACTCTTACTGAAAAACCGGCGCGTACTCATCGCATACGGATGGGCAATCGCTTGGCTATGCCTACTCGGCTTGGCCATCTTTCTGTTTTTACCCACGGCCGTTCCACCCACCCACATTGACTGGACACGCTACCCGGGCTTCGGCTTTCTAAAAAACATCGACGCCGCCGGCAACGCCTGCCCATCGCTTCACGTCGCAACAGCCGTTTTCTCCGCCATATGGCTGGACTTGCTTTTATGCAAAATGAATTGGCACTTCATCACGCGCGTGTTGAATTGGTGTTGGTGCATCGGCATCGTTTATTCCACCTTGGCAACCAAGCAACACGTAGCCATTGATGCTTTGTTCGGTACGGCGTTGGGTGTGAGTGGCGCGGTATTTTCGATTCGCTGGATTGTTGCGACGATCGATGCGGAGTTATGACAAATGCGCGTTGTATTTTTCTCTCATCCCGGATAGCTACAATCAAGTTTGATC
>DASUGV010000434.1:0-7896 GCA_036273835.1 Rhodocyclaceae bacterium | reverse complement strand
GGGCGGAAATCCAGGCCTTCAGCGTTGCGTAATCCTCGTGCGTACAACCGACCATTCTTGCCGTCCAGGTCATATACGTAGATCGAACCCCGAACCGGATTGGCCCGCATATCTTCGGCGCATGCGTTACACGTCGACGCGATGGCGACGAACAGTTTGCCCGCAGGTGACACAGCAATATTCTTCAATGGGTGCACGTAGCCTGACAGGCCGGCCGTGCGACGGTTCGGCAGATCGGCGACGACTATTTGTTGCGCGCCCGCGACCGCCATGCCGTCTGTCCATGCATAGCGCGAGATTTGATTGGTTTCGCTTACGTAAAGCCACGTCGAATTGCCGTCACGATGAAAAACCATGTCGTGCGGAACGTTCAAATCTACGGCAAAGTCGGTTACTTGCGGCAATTTTCCCGCATTAGGTTTAACCAACACGAGCTTGCCGCTCTCCGGTTCGGAGACGAGAAAATTGCCATCGGGTGTCGCGGCAATAAAGCGTGCGCCAGGAAGACGGGCGATGACTCGAATGCCAAATCCAGTTGGAATATGTAGCTGGCGCGCTTGGTCGAATGGTTCGCTGGCTAAACCTCTCGGCACTTCGACGGTTGCCTGGACAAGCGGTCCTTTCGACAGCATGGCAGTCCGCCCGGCTGTACTGAAAACAATTGACAAGCCAAGCAACGCCAAGGCACGCAAAGATTTGAATAATGCGATTTTCATAATCCGCCTCCTTGGTCGTCCCGTATGAGAAAGAATTAGGCAGGCAATGACGTGGCCGGTTCCCGCTGATGGAAAGATAGACAGCGAAAATCAAACGATGAATGGTTCGCTACTTGCCGCGTATCAGTGCTGAAGGATTTTGGAGAGAAACTGTTGTGCGCGTTCGGAGCGCGGCGTGCCGAAGAAGTCTGCTTTATCCGCGTCTTCGATGATGAGTCCCTTATCCATAAAGATCACACGGTTAGCAACTTTGCGGGCAAACCCCATTTCGTGTGTGACGACCATCATCGTCATGCCTTCCTGAGCGAGTTCGACCATCACGTCTAGCACCTCGTTGATCATTTCGGGATCGAGCGCCGAGGTCGGTTCATCGAACAGCATGCAGAAAGGATCCATCGCGAGCGCGCGAGCGATCGCGACACGCTGTTGCTGACCGCCGGACAACTGCCCCGGATATTTGTCTGCATGTGCTTTGAGGCCCACTCGATCGAGCAACGCCATGCCTTTTGCAACGGCTTCATCGCGGCTGCGTTTCAGCACTTCGACTTGGGCGAGACACAAGTTGTCGGTGATGGAGAGATGGGGAAACAACTCGAAGCTCTGAAATACCATGCCGACCTGACTGCGCAATTTCGGCAAATTGGTTTTAGGGTCGCCTACCGAAATACCATTGATCGTAATCGTGCCTTGCTGGAATGCTTCCAATCCGTTCACGCATTTTATCAATGTCGATTTACCTGAACCGGAAGGACCGCAAACGACGACGACCTCACCCTTGTCCACTTTGGTCGTGCAGTCCGTAAGTACTTGGAAACTACCGTACCATTTCGAAACTTTACTGATCTCGATCATGAATAATTCCTTCTCGCACTAGCTGACGGCAAAGCGCATTTGCAAACGCTTCACAAAATACGAAGCTACGAAACTGATGACGAAATATGCCGCACCGGCGAACAACAAGAATTCCGGCAACTGGCCAACGATATCGCCGCTGGAGCGCGCACTATTGAGAAAATCCATCAAGCCCACCGCATACACCAGCGACGTATCCTGAAACAGGATGATGCTTTGCTGAAGCAATAAGGGCGTCATTTTGCGGAAAGCCTGCGGCAGAATGATGAAACGCATCGCTTGGCCGTAAGTCATGCCTAATGCATAGGCCGCATTGACCTGCCCACGTGAAATGGATTGGATACCTGCTCGCACGATCTCGCAGTAATACGCCGCTTCGAACATCATGAAAGCAATCAATGACGAGACAAAAGCACCGACGGGATGCATCGTGCCTGTTATCCAGCCGATCATGAAAGGAACGATAAAATAGAACCAAGTGATAACGAGCAATAGCGGAATCGAGCGAAAGTAATTGACATAGAAGCCGGCGAGAAAAGATAGCAATCGGTTATTCGAAAGTCTCGCCAATGCCAGCAGCGTACCGATCACGATACCGCCAGCCACCGCCAACAACATCAGCTTCAAGGTGAGAAACAAGCCCTGCCAGAGATTGGGAAGTGCGGCAACGATGCTGGAGAAGTCCATTTATTTTGTCTCCAATGCAATCAGACCCGGCACGCGTACTTTTCTTTCCAGCCAGCGCATGAAGTACATCAACCCCATGTTGAGCACGAAATAAATCAAGGTCGCCAGCGTAAAGGCCTCGAACAGATTAGCTGTGAATTCGGCGGTCTGTTTGGTTTGCGCAAGCAATTCCATCAGGCCGATCAACGAGGCAACAGATGAATTCTTGAAGACATTCAGAAATTCCGATGTCATAGGTGGAATGATGATGCGAAACGCTTGTGGCAGCAGTACGTGGTGGTAAGCATTGCTCAGATTCAGACCCAACGCGGATGCAGCGTCCAATTGACCGCGCGGTAGCGCTTGGATGCCTGTACGTACCTGTTCGCAAACACGCGCGGCAGTGAACAATCCCAGACATAGCACGACGCTAAGAAACGCCGAAGTCGAAGGACTCAGATCCTGCTTGAGCCATATCTGCGCTCTGTCGGGTAGCCAGTCGGGAATGAGAAAATACCAAATGAATAACTGCACAAGCAGCGGCACGTTGCGAAACAGCGTGACGTAAGCCGATGCGATCCTCGCGAGTCCACGATTCGGCAAGCTGCGCAGAACGCCCAATGCCGTGCCCAGTACCAATGCGATCAGCCAGCTTGTCAGCGATATGGCAATGGTCCAGCCCAGGCCCGTGATGAACCAGTCGAGATAGATTTCCTTGCCGATACCGGTGGACGAAAAAAAAACGCCCCAGTGCCAGTGATAGTTCATGAACGGCTCCGCGACGGCGGATCAGCGCTGAGCGATGCAGCGCTGATCCGTGCGATACGGCCTAGAGTTGCTCGGCCGATTTGTCGGTTGGATTGGCGATGAGTTTTTTCAAATCCTCGCTCATCGGGAAGTTCATGTTCAGGCCTTTGGGCGGGATGGGCTGCATAAACCATTTGGCATAAATGGTATTGATCTGGCCGCTCTTGAAAAGATTGCCAATGGCGGTGTCGACCACTTTCTTGAATTGCGGATCGTCCTTGCGTAGCATGCAGCCATAGATTTCGAACGATTGTGGTTTGCCCGTGATGGCCCATTCTGCTGGATTTTTGGCTTCTGCCATATCACCTGCAAGCAGCGCATCGTCCATCATGAAAGCGGCGGCACGTCCCGACTGCAACATGAGGAACGATTCGCCATGATCCTTGGCGCTGATGATGTTCATGTTCATCTTCTTATCTTCGTTCATCTTCTTGATGATGTGTTCGGACGTTGTGCCGGCCGTGGTGACCACATTTTTCCCCGCCAGATCTGGGAAGTCTTTGATGCCGCTGTTCTTCGCGGTCAGCAACTTAGTGCCGATTTCAAAAATGCCGAGCGAGAAAGCGACCTGCTGCTGGCGTTCGATGTTGTTCGTGGTGGACCCACACTCGAAATCGACTGTGCCATTTTGAATGAGCGGAATGCGAGTTTGGGAAGTGATCAGATTGTAAGAAACTTTGAGATTCGGCAGTTTCAGATCTTTCTTCACTTCGTCGACGATTGCATCGGCAATGTCCATGGAATAACCAATGGGATGCTGCGCACTATCGAAATATGAAAATGGAATGGAGGAGTCGCGATTTCCTACAACGATGGTGCCGGAATCCTTGATCTTTTTGAGTGTTCCGGTGAGTTCCTGCGCATAAGCGGTTGCGGTAAGCAATCCGCAGCCGAGCAATGCCAACGTGACCATGGTTCGTTTCAACATGACAATCCTCCAAAATTAGATGGGATTCTTAGATGGATTCGGAAAGAACGATTAGCGGGGCAATCACCCGAGAGGCATTTTTGACCCAGAGCGAAAACTGTACCAATCTTGCGAGGCAGTCAAGCGCTATCGTCGACGTACAAACGGGAAGCACGTCACGGCCCCGCCGCGCCATGCCCCCTATAATCGACATTCTTTTTTTGCATGTTCCGGTATGACTTCATTTCAGCGCCATCCTTGGCTCACCGTTGCAAACGCGTTTGTGCACGCACTGGCATTATGCGTTGCGCTTGGCGTCGGCCCCGTTCATGCCGATGCCGATAAGGCTTCCCGGTATTACGAGGATGGCCAGACCCGTTTTGATCGCAACGATATCGCCGGAGCCATCATCCAACTCAAGAATGCCTTGCAGCAAGATAGTCACCTGCTGGCGGCTCACGTGCTGTTGGGTAAAGCGCTGCTCAAGAATGGTGACGTGTCGGCGGCCGAAGCGGCTTTCAACGAAGCGCTCAAACAAGGCGTGAGCCGCGAAGAGGTTGCGGTTCCGCTTGCGCAGGTCTACATGTTGCAAGGCCGCGCGCAGTCAGTGATCGAGCGGGCGCGTCCCGATGATTTGCCAACGCCGGCGCGTGTCGAGATCTTGTCGTTGCGCGGTCGCGCCTACGCCGAAATGGGCAATCTGATCGATGCCGATCACAGTTTCGAAAGTGCGCGCTTGCTCGACCCCAACTCTGTCGTACCGTTGCTGGCAGAGGTCCCCGTGTTGCTATCCACGGGCAAGCACGATCGTGCCAAACAGCTTGCCGACAGGGCCGTTGTCTTGGCGCCGAACAACGCCGATGCGTGGAATATGGAGGCTTCTGTTGCACACGCCAATCTGGATCTCAACACGGCGCTGGCCGGCTACGGCAAGGCGTTGCTGCTCGATCCCAAGCACGTCGACGCACGCGTGGCCCGTGCCTCGATTCTACTTGATCAGCAGCGCGACCAAGATGCGCAGGCGGATCTGGATGAACTCAAGCGCGTGGCGCCAAATGATGCGCGTGCCGCTTATTTGCGCGCGCTATTGGCGGGCCGCCGAGGACAGTCGAACGTAGTCGCCGACGCGCTGCGCGAGACCGCGCGCAATGTCGACAGTTTGCCTCGCGAGTGGGTCGCCAGCCGCGATCAGTTTCTTATGCTGGGAGCATTGGCATATAACGGATTGGGGCAGCAGGAGAAAGCGCGCGCCTATCTTGACACTTTGATCAATCGCAACGGACACAACGCCGCCGCGCGCAAGCTGCTGACCTCGATCTACCTCGACGGCAACGATTTCGTGCGCGCAGGTGCCACCATCGAACCATTGTTGCGCGACACGCCAAACGATCCTGTCGCGCTCTATCTGATGGGGCGGTCCTATCTTGGACAGAAGCGTTACGTGCAAGCAAGCGAATATCTGGAGCGGGCGATTCAATTGGGGGCGGATACCGCTGAGGTCCGCGCTGCGATCGGCTTCAGCCAATTGGGCAGCGGACAAGGTCCGCAAGGCCTGAAAAGCCTCGAAGCCTCGTTCGCGAAAAAGCCCGGCGAGCCGAGCGTCGGTCTGGCTTTGGCAACCCAGTACATGCGCATGGGAAACACCAAACAAGCTGTCGCAGTGGCTGAGACGGTCGTTTCAAAAAATGCCAACAACATAGCTGCGCTCAACTTGCTGGGTGCAGTCAAAGCTGCGAGTAACGATCGTGCAGGTGCTCGCAAGGCTTACGAGCAAGTATTGGCAAGCAATGCCGACTTCACGCCGGCTATTCTCAATCTCGCCAAGCTGGATGAGGCCGACGGCAAGCCTGACGATGCGCGCAAGCGCTTACAAGGCATTCTTGCCAAGCGGCGCGATGATGGCGCAGCGATGTATGAATTGGGCTTGCTGGAGCAACGCTCCGCACATCCGCTTGACGCGCAGCGCTGGTTTGAGCGCGCGCGTGCGGCTCAGCCAAAGGATCCGCGTGCAGGTATCGCGCTGGTCGAACTGCTGCTATCGCAACATGCCGCTGAGCCGGCACTCAATGCGGCGCGCGACTTGTCGGCAGCATTCGACGACAACCTCGAAGTAATGGCTACCTTGGGTCGTGCCCAGGTTGTCGCGGGAGATCGGGCCGGCGCCATTCAAACCTTCAAGGACATGACCAAGCTGGCCGAATACGATGCGCCAATGCAAGTGCGCATCGGCAGGCTCCAGATGATCGCAGGTAGCCTCGATGGCGCCGCTTACAATGCGCAAAAGGCACTCACCAGCACGCCTGGCGATGCGGGTGCTTTGCTACTGCAAGGCGACGTGTTGCTCGCTCAACACGATTATGCAAAAGCGGAGACATCCGCACGCGAACTGGTTGCCAAATTTCCTGCAGGTGCCGATGGATATCGTTTGGCAGGCGACGTCGCCATGGCGCGCAATCAATTCTCTCTCGCTGCGCAGTCGTATCGTTCTGCTTTAGAGCACGCGTCGACGAGCGAAAATGCCAGACGCGTAGCGCGGGCCTATTTGCTCAGCGGCGATGCGGCCAAAGCATCTGCATTTTTGGAGCAATGGTTGAGCAAGCATGCCAATGACATTGCTACGCGTTCGGCATTGGCCGAAGTCGATATGCGTCAAGGCAACTGGAATCAAGCCAAACTTCAATATCAACAGGTATTGAATGCGGGAGACGATGTGTCAGCGCTGAACAATCTCGCACTCGTTCAACTGCGGCTGAAGGATTCCACTGCCGCCGCGACTGCAGGACGTGCCGTGAAGCTGGCACCTCAGGATCCCAACACACTGGATACCCTCGGTTGGATATTGGTGCAGCAAGGCCAGCTCGATGGGGGCCTGCGCTATTTGCGAGATGCGCGCCTGCGCGCGCCGGAAAGTCCGGAACTGCGCTACCACCTGGCCTTTGCGCTAGCCAAGCTGGGCCATCAGGCTGAGGCGAAAACTGAGCTCGATTACGGTCTCAAGGATGGTGCGAGCTTCGACGGTGTTGAAGACGCACGGCAATTGCAGAAGGAATTAACCCATTGAGCGCTCGGTGAGAGCTCGTTGATACGAATTGCAAGATGTCAGCAAATTTGACGCTTCCCTTTTTTTTGCCTAACCATAAAACGCTAAGTAACTGATATTTTTTAATAAATAATTTGTGGACTAGAGCTTGCTTATAAGCCAGCAACTATTTGAAAAGGTTTCGGGAGAACAAAAATGAAGCGGATTACATTTACCGCCCTGGCGACTCTGGCAGCGTTGGCTATTCAGCCGGCCTTTGCGGCCACGACATGGGACTTCACCACCGGTGGTACTTATATTGCCGGATCGGGCGGCAGCATCGATTTCGGTGACAGCATCAAGTTCAGCAGCGGCGGCGTTACTGTTACGGCCAGCGCATGGTCCAACACAGCGGGCTCCGCAAGCGTTACCGACAATACGACGGCATTGCAAACGGCCTATCTCGGCCAGTATTCCGGCGGCTTGGGCGTAACGAATCAGGATGGTTCGACGGGCGATGCAAACGAAGGCGTCAGCCCCGAACATGCGATCGACAATGATCAGCGTTATGACAGTGTCCTATTGAGTTTTTCGCAAAAAACCGATCTCAGCAGCTTGTCGGTCGGGTGGTGGCAGACGGACGCCGACGTATCGCTGTTGGCCTATACAGGTACTGGTACCCCTGTGCTGGCCGGCCAGAGCTATAGCCAATTGATCGCGGACGGTTGGACCGTCATCGGTAACTATGCAGACGTCGGCGCAGCAGGCAGCGCGGCTGTGAGCACATCGGTCTCCTCTTCGTATTGGCTGGTGGGCGCTTACAATCCGCTGTGGGGCGGTTCGCTCTCTTCGGGCAATGATTACTTCAAGATTGCCACCGCAACGGCCACCGTGACGTCCTCCTCCTCTTCTTCGTCCAGTTCTGGTGG
>DASUGV010000433.1:0-2469 GCA_036273835.1 Rhodocyclaceae bacterium | reverse complement strand
AGGCGGGATTGAGTATTGTGAGGTCGGCAATATAAAGATTTTTGACGCCGCGTAACGTCATCAAACTGGAGCGCCGCTGTCCGTAAGCTTCGCCTGCAGATAAGCCATCTTTGAGCGCCAGATCCATTTGCGATTTGGCGAGGATACCGTCGCCGAAGCGATCTTTACTGCCGGAAATATATTGCGGTAGCGTAAAGCCTGCTTCATCGGCAATGGTTGGCGTACTCTGGCGATTCCAGCCGTTGCCGTCGATGACGCCTTTGCCCACGATGCGGATATTTTCGAAAGTCCCCGCTGCGCGCCGATTCGGATCAAGCGCATTGATGAGCGAAGGGGGCCGGTTGACGCTGGAATATTCGTAGAGCGTATAACCGCGTGCGAGCGGGTAGTCCTCGGCATGTTCGGAGCCGAGCAATGTGGCGCCGCCCGCCACTTCGAAGGTCATGTTGCTCTTGAAAAACAGGGCGCCGCTTTTGAAGACGCCACCGGCGATCAATATCTTGCCGCCATCGGGGCAGGTATTGATCGTTTCCTGGATGGCTTTGGTATTGATCGTTTTGCCGTCGCCCACAGCGCCATGCGCGGTGACGTCGCAGACGGCCGGTGAGGCAGTCGTTTTCTGCGCCAGGATTTTGCTCGGTGCGGAAAGGTGTCCATCGCCGAAGACGGAGCGCACCGTGAAGCGATAAGTCGTCGATGGTTGAAGCCCCGTTACCGTGAAATCGTGATTGGTTATCTTGACGTGAATATTCTGCGTGTCGTTCTTATAGAAGTTGTCGATATAGGGTTGGGCTACGGAGTACTGGCGCGCATTTTCCGACGCCGTACCCAGTAACTTGCCGTTCATGTAGACCTTGTAGTCGACGATATTGCTGTAATCGTCCGGCTTGTTCCACACCAAGACTATGCTTTTGTCATCGACCGCCAATGGCGGCACGCGTACATGCAACGGTGTGTAGCCATGCGACGCAGCAGCGGGTTGCGTAGCCGTGCGGGCCTGAATCGAAGGTGTCGCGAATAACGAGGCCAACACAAGAGCCGGCAACAGCAGTTTCGGCGCGACGTGCTGCGAGAGAGTGTTTCTGGTCACTTTGTGTCTCCTTTGTCGAAGCAGTGTCCGATCGATTGTGCGGACTTAATTTTAGTTGCCTTAAAGCATATAGGAAAAGCTCGCAAATTCAGTGGATAAAATATTTCCCGCGCCGATTCATAATATGGAATTTTCTGCGGCTTGCTTGTTCTACCGTTTACTGTTCGCTAGTGTAGAACACCGGACGCCTTATTTGCGAGACCTAAAATTACCTTGGCCACCTGCCGCAGTGCGTCTTCCTTCAGTGCCATGGTCTGATAACGGGGTTCTAAAAAAATGTTCAGGATCGCCTGTTTTGCGGGAAAAGCCAGCGAGATTTCGTTTCACGAAAATCGCGATCTCAGGGCAAGGGAATTACGTCCGAAAATTGGTAATACGCACAGGGTGTTTCTGCTGTCCGGTGCTGTCGATTGCTCGAAACTGCAAAATGCTCTGCACCGACTTGTATTGCGTCACGAGGCGCTCAGAACCCACTTTGTTAAAACGAACGACGGCTCTTTCGTTCGCCGAGTATCGGCAACTGCCGACGTGATGGTGACTCACTTAGATCTTACCGATTTTGGTCCTGACGACGAGGTGGTGAAACAATTCCTTGGGAAAGCGGCGGCCGAAGGAATTGGCGCGCAGGACTATCCTTTGGTGAAAGTTCGCTTACTGAATCTATCGCATGATAGAAGCATATTTTTTCTCACCATCGCGGAGACAGTCGCCGACGGAAAATCGGCGACGATGCTGGTCAAAGAACTCGGTGAACTCTACGTGGAACAAGCGGGTGGCAAGACAGCGAACCTGCCGCCGCTCGAATATCAATTGTCCGATTTTGTGGCCAGTCAGAATGCATGGATGAAGACGCAGGAGTACAAAAACAACTTGCAAAGGATTTGCGGCAAGCTGAATGCCAGTCTTCAGGCAAGTGGTGGAATGGAGCAGCTGTTTTTTGCGCCAACGTCGCAGGAATCGTTTCTGATTAGAAGAGAGTTCCCACATGAGTTCAGCGAACAGGTTTTTCGCTTGGCTACGAGTCTTGGCGTAAGCGCACCAACCATCCTGATGGTAGCCAGCGTAATAACCACCGCCCGCGCACGCGAGATACCGCACATCTTTTTTACAACTACTTTTTCCAACCGGCATTTTGCGGGTGTGGCGAATATTGTGGGGCATCTAGCCACCACCGTTCCCGGTTTTCTGGATTTGCGAGTGGAGGGAAAACTATCTCAGCATGCGAAGAATTTGCATCGTGATCTTTTTGCCGCCATGTCACAGCATGGTTTGACCCCAATTCAGGAAATCGGCCGTGAAGTGACGCAGCTGTTCCCACCGCTGCCGTCGGGAGCGAGCATCAAATTCGGCAAGGTCGTTGCAGATGTCGTGATGCAGCC
>DASUGV010000432.1:0-3348 GCA_036273835.1 Rhodocyclaceae bacterium | reverse complement strand
TCATGTGTCAATGTCGAGGACAACAAGGTATCCAGCCTTGTGAGTTCGCGCAGCGTCGGCGCATCGTCTATTCTAATGGCATTATTCAGCCGCTCGCACCCCGGCGGCGCAGATGGCAGCAACAGCCATGGCGTAAGGTAGTTCAGCTCGTTGACCAATCCGCGGCACTGACGAGCCAACGCAAGCGCCCACATGCTGGCTTCATTTTCCGCATCGCTCTCGACATGCGCGACGAGGTCCGTTGCAATGCTCGCCATGTGTTGCAGATGAACATGCATCGTCGCCAGCCGCATCTGGGGCGCACCCATGACGGATTCCAGATCGCGCTGGAATTGAAGCAGCAATCCGAGCGCCGCCAACGGCAACTTGGCACCGACGTCGATCAGGATGCGCAATGTGTCGTGCAAACCTTCGAACAATCTGGCATCCATGACTTTGTCATCGGCCAGCGCCAACAATCCTGGCCGTAAGGTCAGCAAGTGACCCGCGAGATTGCCGCTATCCACCGTCGAGATATAAATCGGCGCCAGCGGTTTAAGGGTTTGCGTGTCATACCAATTGTAGAAGTGGCCTCGATAACGCTCCAGGCCCTGCATCGTTTGCAGCGCGTTGGCGGTGCGCTCGACAAGTTCTCCGGCAGAGACGTAGCCAAAATCGTAGGCAGCCAGGTTGGCCAGCAAAGACAAACCCATATTGGTCGGTGAAGTACGGTGCGCGACAACGGGAACGGGACGCTTCTGGTAATTGTCCGGCGGCAGCCAGTTGTCTTCGGCGCCGACGAACGTGTCGAAAAAGGCCCACGTCCTGCGCGACAGTTCGCGTAGGAAAATTGTCTGATGCGTGGACAACTTTGCTTCGGCGCGCTCCAGCGTGCGGCTGAGCCACCAGGTAATACCAGGCGAGGCGCCCCACAGGAAAAGAACCGGTACGGCGACGATCAAAACAATGGGCCGTTCGAAGGTCAGATAAACCAACGTCATAGCCGCGACGGCCGGCGCGATCCACATCGAATAGTAGGTCGCAACAATATCGTCGCTGTTCGCCTTAGCCGGCCGCTTGTCATTGCTCGACGGACTCCATTCGAGGAGATGGCGATGGCTGATCAGCAAGCGCCATATCGTACGAACGATTGCATCGAGGCTATAAAAAGCTTCGTAGGGCAAACATATGATCGTGAACGCCGCATTCGAAAGACTGCGATGCACCGTGTCGAACCTTGCGTTGAGATGCTGACGCAACAGCATTTCGTTGGGTTTGCGGAATACGTCGAGAACGACCGCACAGAGTGATGGGACAAAAACGATGGCGATGACGGAGAAGGTCCACAGCCAGGGTAAAGGCAATACTGCCCAGCCCAGCAATAGCATCGAGGTCAACGCCGCGGGCACGAGGCTGCGCCGCAAATTGTCGAAGAGCTTCCAGCGCGACAGGCCGGACAACGCGCGCCGCTGCGCGGAATTTGCGTGGCCTGCGCCAAGCAAATGCGGCAGCAGTTGCCAATCGCCGCGAATCCATCTATGACGTCTGCTTACATCGGCACTATAACGGGAAGGATATTCTTCATACAGTTGCACATCGCTCAGCAAACCCGAGCGCGCATAGCAACCTTCGATGAGGTCATGACTGAGAATTCGATTGTCAGGAAAACGGCCATTCAACGCGCGTTCGAAAGCATCCACATCGTAGATGCCTTTACCGATGAACGAACCTTCGTGGAACACATCCTGATACACGTCGGAAATGGCACGCGTGTAGGGATCGATGCCGGGCTCACCGCCGAACAATTGGCCGTAGTAAGAACGCCTGCTGCCGGGCAGGCTGCCAGGAAGGCTAACGGCCACCCGCGGTTGCAGGATGCCATAGCCTTCGACGACATGTTCCCGTCCGGCTTGCCCTTCGATTGTATTGAAGCGCGGCCGATTGAGCGGATGCGCCATCGTACCGATAAATTGCCGGGCCGCGTCCCTCGGCAATTGCGTATCCGTATCCAGCGTGATGACGTATTTCACGTTCGACAAGACAGCGATCTCGCCGACGATCAGCGAAAAACAATCCTTGCCATCGACGCCTGCCCGGCCACGCAATAGCGCGTTGAGATCGGCGAGCTTGCCTCGCTTGCGTTCGTAGCCCATCCAGAGCCGCTCCTGCGGATTCCAGCGACGCGGGCGGTGGAACAGAAAAAAAACATTACGCGGAGACAACACGCCGGATTCGCTCGCCGAACCACAGTACTTCTCGTTCAGCGCTGCGATGCGCGCAGCGGCATGTTGCACGAGCGCGCCATCTTCGGGCAGTGTCTCCTCCTGTGCGTCGCGAAAATCCGTCAGCAAGGCAAAATGCAGGTGATCATCGCGATTTCCCAGAAAGCGAACTTCCAGATTTTCGACTAGATCGTCGACGTCCTGGATGTTGGTCAGCATAGTCGGCACGACCGTCAACGTGCGCGCTTCCGCAGGAATGCCATCGGAATAGTTCATACGTGGCAGTAAAACCGGCGTCACGATCAAGGTTGCAAGCCAATTTACGAGAGCCACCGCAAATTGACTGGTTGCCACCAAGGTCAACGCACCGGCTAACACCAGCAGCCAGTTCGGCGCGCCGCCCGTGTAGGCCGCCGCGATCAAGACGCCGGTGCAAATCAGGCTAATC
The DNA here is from genome assembly GCA_036273835.1 of Rhodocyclaceae bacterium. Taxonomy (GTDB): domain Bacteria; phylum Pseudomonadota; class Gammaproteobacteria; order Burkholderiales; family Rhodocyclaceae; genus DASUGV01. The sequence goes on along the minus strand of DASUGV010000432.1, from coordinate 699 downwards.
AGCGCAATACATCCGAGGTACACCGTCAGCGGCGAACGGCGCGCGCGTCTGCATAACGCGTCAATTTTTGAAAGACGCATCTGCGCCGCTTCTTCCAGCGCAAGACGGCCTTTGTCGACCAGATAAAAACCGACGTGCGAAGCACGCTCGCCGCTGCCGCTCAAGATCGACACATGCGACGCGCTATTGCTTGCCATGCGTATCGCCGTTTGAGCCAGATCAGCTTCCGACAAGGGGCTGCTCTTTGCGATCTGCTCGATGACATGGCGATAACGGTCGCGCGTCCCGAAATCCATTTCGCTGTATGTACCCAGCGGATCCTTACGCAGAATCTGATCGACGACGCTCATCGTCTCGACAAATTCGCGCCAGTCCATCGCGCCCAGAAAGCGCAAACTGCCGATGCTGTTACTGACGGACACTTGGTCCGCCGCCTGTTGCTGATTGCCCGATTGCACCAACTGTTCGATGGTAAGGCTCGATTCGGCCAGATGCTGCTCGATCCAGGTCAACGGCAGGGCCAATGCCGAACCCTGCCCTTGCAGACGACGCACCAGTTCGGAGACAAATGATGTTGTCATGGGCGGATTGGAGCGCGCCATGTCCGACACGACAAGAATCAAATTCTTCGGATTCTTTTCGGTGACCTCCATCATCTGGTCGGCCCACTTGTCGGCCACATCGCGCTCCAGCCGTCCT
>DASUGV010000431.1:0-3119 GCA_036273835.1 Rhodocyclaceae bacterium | reverse complement strand
ATTGCAGCAAGTAGCCACCGAGGCCACCTGCGACGCCGCCGATAAAAGTCGCCAGTGCGACGCGGTCGTGGTGGAAGCCAAGACCTTCGGCCAGTCCTTCGACATGAAAAGGCGCGTAAGCCTCCGCGCGTTGGTAACCGGCTTGACGCGCCGCTTGTGCCGCGATAACGAGCGCGTCCGCGGTCGCGAATTCCGCCAGCAGGCCATAGAGATTTTTGCGGCCGGGTGCGCTCATGCCGGCGCCTCGGTGTTGCCTGGGCGCGCTTGCGCCTCGTCATGCACCAATCCGCGCATCTCCGCCATCGAGATGCTCGGCAGCACGCGAATGAAAACGAGAAACAGCCAGATGAACAGGGATATGGAACCGAGCAGAAATATCCAGTCCCACAATGTCGGAATGAATATGCCCCACGACGATGGCAGAAAATCTTGATGCAAACTGGACGTCACGATCAGAAAGCGCTCCATCCACATGCCGCAATTGATGAGAATGGAGAGCCCGAACAGCGCCCAAACTTGCTTGCGCACGCGCCCGAACCAGAGCACTTGCGGTGCCAGCACGTTGCAGATCATCATGCTCCAATACACCGGTGCGTAGGCGCCCGTCCAGCGGTCGACGGTCATGCTGATTTCATATTCGTCGCCGCTGTAGAAAGCGGTGAAAATTTCCGATGCGTAGCCATAGGCCACAATGCAGCTGGTGGCGATCACTACTTTTGCCGCGTGATCGAGATGTCGCTCCGTGATGAAATCCTGTAGCCCGAAAAAATGGCGCAGCGGAATGGCCAGCGTGAGTACCATCGCAAAGCCGGAGAACAACGCGCCCGCGACGAAGTAGGGCGGGAAGATGGTGGAGTGGTAGCCCGGCGTATTGCCGATGGCGAAATCCAGCGACACCACCGTGTGCACCGACACAACAAGCGGCGTAGCGAGTCCCGCGAGCAACAGATAGGCCGTTTCGTAGCGTGCCCAGTGTCGCGCTTCGCCGCGCCAGCCCAGCGCGAAGAGGCCGTATGCCATACGCTTGAACGCTCCGCGCGCGCGGTCGCGCAGGGTGGCGAGATCCGGCAGCAGCCCGACATACCAGAACAGCAGCGAAACGATCAGGTACGTGCTGATGGCGAAGAAATCCCACACCAGCGGACTGCGCCATTGCGGCCACACGTTCATGCGGCTGGGATAAGGTACCAGCCAGTAGAAGAACCATGGACGGCCAAGATGCAGAATGGGAAACAGGCCGGCGATGGAAGCGGCGAACAAGGTCATCGCTTCGGCAAAACGGTTGATGGATGTGCGCCAGCGCTGGCGCAGCAGATACAGTATGGCGGAGATAAATGTTCCCGCGTGGCCGATACCGATCCACCACACGAAATTGGCGATCGCGAAGCCCCATGCCACGGGAATATCGATGCCCCAGATGCCGACGCCGGCGACGAACAGATAAACCATTGCGCCGAACAACAACAACACACCGGCAAGGCTGACGAGAAATGCCGTCATCCATGGCCAGCGCACCGGCCTGTCGAGTACCAACCCGGCGATCTTATCGGTGACGCTGGCGTATTGCCAGTTGCCGATCAAATCTGGCGTCTGGGTCTGCGGCGTGTTCACGAGACTTCTCCATCATCGCTGTCGAGGACGCGCGCCAGGTAAGTTGTGCGCGGCCGCGTATTGAGTTCTTCGAGCAACACATAATGACGGGAGGATTTGCGCGCGCTACTGACACGGCTGTTCGCATCGCGCAGATCGCCGAAGACGATGGCTTGTGTCGGACATGCCGCTTCGCAGGCGGTGACGACATCGCCGTCGACCAAGGGCGTGCCACTTCTTTCGGCGTTGATACGCGCACGTGAAATGCGTTGCACGCAATAGCTGCATTTCTCCATCACACCACGACGGCGCACCGTGACGTCCGGGTTCTGCAGCGCTTTTAGACTTTCGACTTCAGTGTTGGCATAGGCCAGAAAATTAAAGCGCCGTACCTTGTACGGACAGTTATTCGAGCAAAAGCGCGTGCCGACGCAGCGGTTGTAGACCTGCACATTGAGACCCTCGCTATCGTGCACGGTCGCGCCGACCGGACACACTGCTTCGCACGGCGCATCTTCGCAGTGCATGCAGGGCACCGGCTGAAACAGCATGAGGTCACGGGCGTTGCGGCGTTCGATATAACGGTCCACGCGAATCCAATGCATCACGCGTCCGCGTTTGACTTCTTCTTTGCCGACCACGGGAATATTGTTTTCCGCCTGGCATGCGATGGTGCATGCGTTGCATCCGATGCAGGCGTCCAGATCGATGTTCATTGCCCAGGCATGTACGGGACTTTGCGGTTGCGGGTAGAGGGATGGCTGTTGTTTATGTTGCGCTGCTGCGGCATTGCGTGCTGCGACGGTTCGAACGATGTCGCGCCCATGCATCGATGTTTCGTGCTGAGTTATGGCAAAGTCATATTGACGGCCGGTGCGCGTAAGACGCACTTGCGCCACGGAACCGGTGAGCGGACGCAGCGAATAGGCATCGAACCCCACACCATTGCCGACACGTCCGGCATTCCGGCGACCGTAACCGAGCGGCAGCGTGATGCAGTTTTCCGCATGTGTCGGCATGACAAGAACGGGAGCCTCCAGCGCTCGGTTGCCGCGAGCCAGCCTGACCACGCTGCCATCGCGCAATTGCAGATTCTCTGCCGTCTTCGGCCCGATCAATACCGCGTTATCCCAAGTGAGTTTGCTGGCCGAGCGCGGTAATTCCTGTAACCAGCCGATATTGGCAAAGCTGCCGTCCGCAACGGCGGCATCCTCGGCGAAGATAGCTGTTAGCGAATCCGCCGAAGAGGGGGGAACGATTGCGGGCGTCTGCGGCGCCGGCGGTTCCTCGCCATGTATCACGGCCATGGACGAATCGGTTATGAAACCTTGCCGCAAACTCGCATTCCAGAAATCATCGAAGCGCTGTTCGCCGATGCGCTGCCGCCAGAATCTCTGCACGAGATCGTGTCCGCTACGCAGCGTGTCGTCGTCGAGCAAGGCGAGTACTTCGAGCGCGCTGCGCGTGTCGTAGAGCGGCGCGATGGCGGGCTGCACAATGCCGGCCGTACCGTCGAAAGCACGCACATC
>DASUGV010000430.1:0-2216 GCA_036273835.1 Rhodocyclaceae bacterium | reverse complement strand
GAGGGCGCGAAGAACATTCAGCGGAAAATAAGTTGTAAAGGTGTTTATGACCATTGAGGAAATACGGCTGACCAAATAACTCGCGAACCGTCATTCCCGCTTCGCGGGAATGACGAAATCATATGATCTGCATTTGACTTTGCGGCCCTTTGCGCTTCCTTGCGCCTTTGCGGTGAAACGTTTTTATGAAGCAAACCCTCACTGAACTTCTCGATACGCGCGTGCGCGCAGCGCTGGCCGCCGTGAATTTTCCGGACGCCCCAGCCATCGTCCAACCGGCAGGCCGTCCTGAATTTGGCGACTATCAAGCTAACGGCATCATGGCTGCCGCCAAGTCGCGCAAGATGAATCCGCGTGCGCTGGCGCAGGAAGTCGTCGACAAATTGGATCTACAAGGCATTGCCAGCAAGCTTGAAATCGCGGGGCCGGGTTTCATCAACATCACTTTGGCGCCGGAATATCTCGCGCAAATTGCTACCCAGGCATTGGGGCGGAATGATCTAGCCGTACCGCGAGCGATGCCGCAACGCGTGGTGATCGATTATTCCGGTCCCAACCTCGCCAAGGAAATGCATGTCGGCCATCTGCGCTCGACCATTATCGGCGATGCGCTGGTGCGCGTATTACGCTTTCTTGGTCACGACGTGATCGCGCAGAATCATGTCGGCGACTGGGGTACGCAGTTCGGTATGCTTACGGCATATATGGTCGAAACGGAACAAGTAGGCGATGCCGAACTGGCGTTGTCCGATCTCGAAGATTTCTATCGCCGCGCCAAAAAACGCTTCGACGATGATGCAACGTTCGCCGACCGCGCGCGCGAGTACGTCGTCAAATTGCAGAGCGGCGATCCACAGGTCAGAAAGTTGTGGAGAAATTTTCTGGACATTTCCATGCAGCACTGCGAGGCAGTGTACGAAATGCTTGGCGTTGGATTGACGCGCGCTGACGTGCGTGGCGAGAGTACATACAACGACGATCTGGCCGTCGTCGTGGCCGATCTCAAGGTGCGTGGCTTTGCGGTGGAGAGCCAGGGTGCACAAGTTGTTTTTCTCGATGAATTCAGGAACAAGGACGGCGAACCGGGTGCCTACATCGTGCAAAAGCAGGATGGCGGGTATCTTTATGCAACGAGCGATCTGGCTGCCGTACGTTATCGAGTCGGCACGTTGAAGGGCAACCGTCTGCTGTACGTTGTGGACGCGCGGCAAAGCCTGCATTTTCAACAGCTCTTTGTATTGTCGCGCAAAGCAGGTTACGCACCGGATGACGTCAGCATGGAGCATGTGGGCTTCGGCGTGATGCTTGGCGACGATGGCAAGCCGTTCAAGACGCGGAGTGGGGATACCGTCAAGCTGGCCGATTTGCTAGCGGAAGCGGAGCAGCGTGCGTTTGAACTGGTGAGCGCGAAGAATCCGGATATGGCGGAAGCGGAACGCCGTGCGATTGCGCATGCCGTCGGCATAGGCGCGGTCAAATATGCCGATCTGTCGAAAAACCGTAATAGCGATTACGTTTTCAACTGGGACAGTATGTTGTCGTTCGAAGGCAATACCGCTCCTTATTTGCAATACGCTTACACGCGTATCCGTAGTGTGTTTCGCAAGGCGGGCGGTTGGGACGAAAATGCGCCCATCGTTATCGCCGACCCTGCCGAACATCAATTAGCTTTGGCGCTGGCACGTTTTGCCGATGCAACGCATGCTGTCGCACGCGAAGCGATGCCGCATTTTTTATGCAGCTATCTTTACGATCTGGCCACGCAGTTCATGCGCTTTTACGAAGCTTGCCCTGTTATGCAGGCCGAAATCGCCGTACGCGAAAGCCGTTTGCAGTTGTGCCGGCTGACGGCTGACACCTTGAAGACTGGCCTCGACTTGCTGGGCATCGAGGTATTGGAGGCGATGTAATGGCCGACAACGTTCCCGTCATCGCCATCGACGGTCCCACGGCTTCCGGCAAAGGCACCGTTGCGGCACACGTTGCGACGGCACTTGGCTGGCATTATCTCGATTCCGGTGCGCTCTATCGCATCCTGGCCTGGGCAGCGCTCAAACGCGGTGTGCCGGTCGATGCCGAAGCAGACTTGGCGACACTGGCAAATAGGCTCGATGCACGCTTTCAGGGCGATCAAGTGCTGCTCGATGGCGTGAATGTGTCGGCCGATCTGCGCCGCGAAGAGACCGGCAACGCCGCATCCCGTCTCGCCGCATTAC
>DASUGV010000429.1:0-4588 GCA_036273835.1 Rhodocyclaceae bacterium | reverse complement strand
CGTTGCTAAACTCAACACAGGTGTACCCTTTCTCGATCACATGCTGGACCAGATCGCGCGCCATGGTCTGATCGATCTAACCGTGCAGGCCAAAGGCGATCTTCAGATCGACGCGCACCATACGGTCGAGGACATTGGCATAACCGTCGGACAGGCTTTTGCCAAAGCCATCGGCGACAAGAAAGGCGTGCGCCGCTACGGCCATGCATATGTCCCTCTGGATGAAGCGTTGTCGCGTGTGGTGATCGATTTTTCGGGCCGTCCAGGACTGATATTGAACGTCGAATTTACGCGTGCCCGTATCGGCGATTTCGACGTGGACTTGGTGCGCGAATTCTTCCAGGGCTTTGTCAATCATGCGTTAGTGACGCTGCACATCGATAATCTGCGCGGCATAAATGCTCATCATCAATGCGAAACGGTATTCAAGGCCTTTGCACGCGCATTGCGCATGGCGGCCGAATTCGATAGCCGTGCTACCGGAAGTATTCCCTCTACCAAGGGTGCGCTCTAATACACTCGCGTCTCACTCGTCACGTTTTGCGCGTCTATGAAAGTTGTCGTCGTCGATTATGGAATGGGCAATCTGCGTTCGGTTGCAAAGGCCATCGAGCATGTCGCTCCGCAAGCCGACGTGTGCGTGAGCGGAGACGTTGCGGACGTGGCGCGTGCCGACCGGGTAGTCGTGCCGGGACAGGGCGCCATGCCCGATTGCATGCGCGAGTTCATGGCGCGCGGCATTCATGACGAAGTGTTACGCGCAGCGGCGAGCAAACCTTTTCTTGGCATTTGTGTGGGCATGCAAATGCTTTTCGAGCACAGCGAAGAGGGCGACACGCAAGGACTGGGCATCTTGCCGGGGCGCGTCGTGCGTTTTCGAGATGACATGGTCGGTGACGGCGGCGCGCGTCTGAAAGTGCCCCACATGGGTTGGAACAACGTGCAATCCAGAATGAGCCATCCGCTATGGAACGATATTGAAAACGGCGAACGCTTCTATTTCGTGCATAGTTATTGTTGCGTGCCCGATGATGCTGCGGTGATTGCCGCGACGACAGATTACGGTACACCCTTTACGTGCGCAGTGGCGCGGGATAATATCTTTGCTATCCAATTTCATCCAGAGAAGAGCGCCAGCGCCGGTTTGCAGTTGCTGAACAATTTCATGAATTGGCATCCTTAAAGACTTGAGCCCTGTTGCCGCTAATTGCTTGCATAAGCATTTCAACTTTGACGTGAACGCTTTCCTTTTTCCGCACGCTTCCTGATCCTTGCAAGACCATGCTGCTGATTCCTGCAATTGACCTCAAAGACGGCCACTGTGTGCGCTTGCGCCAGGGCGACATGCAAGACGTTACTGTTTTTTCCGAAGACCCCGGCGCGATGGCGCGTCACTGGGTGGACGCGGGCGCGCGACGTTTGCACTTGGTCGACCTCAACGGCGCAGTGGCGGGTAAACCGAAAAATGAATCTGCCATCAAGGCGATCGTCGCCGCAGTCGATGAAGATATTCCCATCCAGCTCGGTGGCGGGATTCGCGATCTCGACACGATCGAACGCTATCTCGATGACGGCGTGACTTACATCATCATCGGCACTGCAGCGGTGAAGAATCCCGGTTTTCTGCACGATGCGTGCAGTGCATTCCCAGGTCATATCATCGTCGGACTGGACGCCAAAGACGGCAAAGTGGCCGTCGATGGCTGGTCGAAGATGACCGGTCATGACGTGATCGACCTGGCAAAAAAGTTCGAAGATTACGGCGTGGAGTCCGTCGTCTATACCGATATCGGTCGCGACGGCATGCTGTCCGGCGTGAATATCGAGGCGACCGTCAAACTGGCACGTGCCTTGCGCATTCCGGTGATCGCCAGTGGTGGTATTGCCAATATCTCCGATATCGATGCGTTATGCGGCGTTGCCGATGAAGGCATTGTTGGTGCCATCACGGGCCGTGCCATCTACGAAGGCGCGCTGGATTTCAAGGTGGCCCAGGCGCGCGCCGATGAACTGTCCGGCGAAGACGCTGACTAATATTCAGAACTTCCCTGCTTTGCTGCGCTTCGTATTGGTGGCGAGCGCTCTAAAGAACGGTTTGAAAACATGCTAGCCAAACGCATCATCCCTTGTCTCGACGTCAATGCCGGGCGTGTCGTCAAGGGGATCAACTTTCTTGCGTTGCGCGACGCCGGCGATCCAGTCGAAGTGGCCCGTCGTTATGACGAGCAGGGTGCGGACGAAATTACTTTTCTCGACATCACCGCCAGTTCGGATGACCGCGGCATTATTCTGAATATCGTGGAGCAAGTCGCCGAGCAGGTGTTTATTCCTCTCACTGTCGGCGGCGGCGTACGCACGGTGGCGGATGTCCGCCGCTTGCTCAATGCGGGCGCCGACAAGGTCAGCATGAACAGCGCCGCCGTCAACAATCCCCAGCTCGTTGCGGATGCTTCTGGCAAAGTCGGCAATCAGTGTATTGTGGTGGCTATCGACGCCAAGCAATCTGCGCCGGGGAAATGGGAAGTATTTACGCACGGTGGCCGTAAGCCGACCGGATTGGACGCGGTAGACTGGGCGCGTAAAGTGGAATCTTTGGGCGCTGGCGAAATTTTACTGACGAGCATGAATCGCGACGGTACCAAGAGTGGTTTCGATCTGGAATTGACACGTGCCATTGCAGATGCTGTTGGCATACCGGTGATTGCCAGCGGCGGTGTGGGTACGCTTGCGCATCTTGCCGAAGGTGTGTCGGCGGGTCATGCCGATGCCGTGCTGGCGGCGAGTATCTTTCATTACGGCGAGTACACGGTGCGCGAAGCCAAGACTTTCATGCGCGATCGTGGGATTGAGGTGCGTTTATGAACGCCGATACCCGTTGGTTGAATCAAGTGGTTTGGGACGATCAAGGCCTTGTGCCGGCAATTGCCCAGGATGCGACGACTGGAGAAGTACTGATGTTTGCCCACATGAATAGGGAAGCATTGGAGCTGACCGCGCATAGCGGCGAGGCCGTCTATTGGTCGCGTTCGCGGCGAAAGTTATGGCACAAGGGCGAGGAGTCCGGTCATATCCAGCAGGTGCGTGAGATACGTCTTGATTGCGATGGCGACGTGGTGTTGCTCAAGGTCGATCAGGTTGGAGGTATCGCTTGTCATACGGGGCGCAGGAGTTGTTTTTTCCAACTCTTGTTGAATGAAGGTAAATGGGAAACGGTCGATCCGGTGCTGAAGGATCCCGCGACCATGTACGGCAAGACTTGAACGGGACGCGCAATGATCGATTCCGAAATTCTGCAACGTCTGTCCAGCACACTTGCGGAGCGTAAGGCCGCGCCACCCGCGTCCTCCTACGTCTCCAGCCTCTATGCCAAAGGTCTTGATGCCATTTGCAAGAAAGTCGCCGAGGAGGCCGCGGAGACGATCATGGCCGCCAAGGATGGCGATTTGCGCCACGTGGTTTACGAAGTAACCGATCTCTGGTTCCACTCCCTCGTGCTGCTGGCGCAATTTGGTTTGTCCGCAGACGACGTGTTGGCTGAACTTCAGCGTCGCGAAGGAATTTCAGGCATCGACGAAAAGAATGCGCGGAAAGGTTGACGACGATGAATGACTGTATTTTCTGCCGCATCGTGCGCGGTGAAATTCCAAGCAAGAAAGTCTATGAGGACGAGACCTTGCTAGCCTTCAACGACGTTCGGCCCAAGGCGCCGACGCATATTTTGATCATCCCAAAACGACACATCGAAACCTTGACCGACTGCACGAACGACGATGCGCCATTATTGGGCAAAATGCTGGCATTGGCGCCTGTGATCGCCAAGGAGCAAGGCTGCCGCGAAGGTTTCCGTACCATCATCAACACGGGTAGAGTGGGTGGCCAAGAGGTGTATCATCTCCACATTCATATCCTTGGCGGCCCGCAAGTTCTGCCACCGATGATTCAGCACTGAGGAGTTTGAAATGGGTTCATTCAGTATTTTCCATTGGTTGATCGTTTTGTTGATCGTGGCAATGATCTTCGGCACCAAGAAGCTACGCAACATCGGCCAGGATTTGGGCGGCGCTATCAAGGGCTTCAAGGAAGGGCTAAAGGATGGCGCTGAGTCGGATTCCACACCGCCACCGCAAATCAATGCCGGTCAGACGGTGGATGCCGAGGCTCGCGAGAAGCACAAGACTTGATGCGTTTGGTTTTTCGACACGAAGAGGGGCGCGATTCTGCTGCGCCCCTCTGTATTTCTGCTCCGGCTGCGCTCCCTTATGTTTGATATCGGCGTTTCTGAACTCGCAGTGATTGGCATCGTGGCGATGATCGTCATCGGTCCCGAAGAACTGCCGCGCGTGGCGCGCACGGCAGGCCATTTGCTCGGACGTTTGCGCCGTTATGTGTCGGATGTCAAGTCGGACATCAGTCGCGAAATGGAATTGGCGGAACTCAAACGCATGCAGGAGCAAGTACAGACGTCCGCGCAAGAGGTAAAAAGCGCCATCAATGAGCAGATGCACGCGGCCACCAGGGATTTTCAGCATCCGATAGCGCCGGCGTCCACCGTGTCCAATTCATCCGCTTCATCTTCGGATCCTACTGT
>DASUGV010000428.1:0-3740 GCA_036273835.1 Rhodocyclaceae bacterium | reverse complement strand
TGGGAGCCAGTCATGAGTATCGCAAACAAATGGGGACTGGGCACCAGAATATTCATCGGCACAGATGTGCTGTCGATCAGGGTAAAAGGCGGCGATGCCTACGAATTTTGCGGGTGATGGCGTGAGCATATATTTCTACCGCTATCTGCTGTTTGGCGTAACGATCCTTGTATTGAGCATCGGTATGGCACACGCCGATCAGCGACGTGGCCCGCCGATGCGCGAAGACGGCCTCCGGCGTCAAGAAATGATCGATCGCATGAATGAGCGTCGCGAGCGCTTGCGGGAATTGCGCGAAGACGTGCAACGTCAGGCTCATTGGCCTCATCAGTTACAACGTTCCGTGCCGCCGGAGCCGCGCGGCGACGAGATGGCGCGGTCTGGGCGCGAGGTACCACCTGGGCCACCTCCCGCGATGCGGCGACTTTCGCCTGAAGAGCGGCGTCAGTTGCGACGCGACGTGCGCGATGCGGCGAATGAAGTATATCGCCACTAAATGGAAAGAAGTCCTGTTGGGAGGAAAATGCCATGAACATAATCGCGATTCGCCGCAGCGTTGTCTTGCTATCTGCCATTTTCCTCGCCGCGCCGCTGGCTCATGCGACTGGCATGGGAGCCGACGACGCGCGCTATCTTCTGACGCGCACCGGTTTTGCGCCCGATCCCGCAGAAATTGCCGAATTCGCAGCATTGACTCGCGAGCAAGCAGTTGATCGAATTTTGTCGGGCACGCGTACTCAACCTGTCACGGCTTATCCCGATGATCTGAACAATTTCATCGCGGGAAAGCAGATTCGTACGATGAGCAGACAGCAGCGGCGTGAATTGATCCGTACCCAGTTGCGCGAGGGGGGAACCGAATTGCGTGCGTGGTGGCTGGGCGAAATGCTGCACACACCATCGCCGCTCACCGAGCGTATGACATTGTTCTGGCACAACCATTTCGTCTCCAGCCAGCAGAAGGTTCGGTCGCCCAAGCTGATGCTCAATCAGAACCTGCTGCTGCGTGAAGACGCGGTGGGCAATTTCGGCAAGATGCTCCATGCGGTTTCGAAAGATCCGGCCATGGTGATTTATCTCGACTCAGCCAGCAATCGCAAGGGCCAGCCCAACGAGAATTTCGCCCGAGAAGTCATGGAACTGTTTACCTTGGGTGAAGGCCACTACACCGAAGACGACATCAAGCAGGCTGCGCGCGCCTTCACAGGATGGAGTATCGATCGGGACACCGGACAGTTCGTCTTTCGCCGCAAAGTGCATGACGGCGGCATCAAGACAGTGTTCGGCAAGAGCGGCGATTTCGATGGCGACGATGTGCTTGATCTGCTGCTTGCCCGCCGCGAGACGTCGGAGTTCATCGTCGGAAAGCTATGGCGCGAATTTGTGTCGCCGCAACCCGATGCGCCGGCCGTTCAGAAAATTGCTGCGACATTCCGCGACCAGAACTACGAGATCAAACCGGTGTTGCGTCAATTGTTCCTGAGCGATGCTTTCTGGGCGCCTGAGACACGAGGTGCCATCGTCAAATCTCCTGTGGATGTCGTGGTCGGTTCGTTGCGCTCGCTGGACGCGGACGTGCCCGATGCGATGCCTTTTGTCCGTACGCTCAAACAATTGGGGCAGGACATCTTTGCGCCGCCCAACGTCAAAGGTTGGCCCGGCGGGGATACGTGGATCAACACCGCTACGCTGCTCGAACGCAAGCAATATCTCGATCGCATTGCGCGTGCCGACGACGCGACCCGTCAGATGGCTGCGCAGCGCATTGGCGATGCCATGTCAGCGCGTGCGGCGGCGATCGCCAATGGATCGACGAGCGCTCCGATCAGCGGGGAAGAATCCAAAGACATGATGGCCAATGCCAAACGCATGGAAGCTGCGATACGCAATATGGATATCGATATTCCGGCATGGACGCAGTCGGTCGATCATGCAGGATTCACAGCCGAAACCGCATTGCTTGCTGTTGCGCCCGTGGAAAAGAATGACGTGGTAGCGGGCAACAACAAAGTGCGTGCGCTGTTGCTTGACCCGTCATATGAAGTGAAATGAGCAGACGAAGGAGACCATCATGAAAAGACGTGAATTTCTTTCCGCACTCGGTGCCGGGACACTGGTTTCGCTTAGTCCCACGCTTGCGATGGCAGCTGCGGCGCCTGTTGGCCGGATGGATCGGTTGTTGATATTGGTGGAGCTCAAAGGAGGTAATGATGGACTCAATACCATCATTCCTTTCTCAGACGATGCCTATTACGCGCTGCGGCCACAACTTGCCGTCCGTGCCGATGGCATGATCAAGCTCGACGGCAAGGTTGCTATCAACAAGGTGCTCAATCCGCTCATGCCGATGTGGAGCGCGGGCCAAATGGCAATTCTGCAGGGAGTCGGCTATCCGCAAGCGAATTTGTCGCATTTTCGCTCCATAGAGATATGGGATACCGCTTCCAAGAGCGATGAATATCTGCCGGTCGGCTGGCTCACACGCCTGTTCGCCGCCTATCCGGTTCCACCACAATTTACCGCTGATGCAATTGTCATAGGATCGGCCGATCTGGGACCTGTTGCCGGCGGTGCGCGCGCCATCGAATTGGATAATCCCGGCCAGTTCAGCCATCAGGCCCGGCTGGTGCAGGCGATGAGTAGCCGGGGCGGTGGAGCGTTGGCACATATACTCAAAGTGGAGGATGACGTCGTCCGCGCAGCGCAGTCGCTGGGCAACGGCAAGACGCTCAAGACGGAGTTCCCCGATCATGGCTTCGGGCATACTTGCAAAACGGCATGCGAAACACTCGCCAATGCCAACGGCATTGCGGTCGCGCGCTTGACGCTGACTGGCTTCGACACGCACCAGAATCAGGCGGGTACGCAGGCCAACTTGTTGACGCAGCTCGGTGAAGGCTTGGCGGCGCTCAAGACCGCACTCGTGGAAATGGGCCGTTGGGATGATACGTTGATTCTCACATACTCCGAGTTCGGACGGCGTCCAAAGGAGAACGAGAGCGGCGGCACCGATCACGGCACCGTTGCACCGCATTTCGTGCTGGGTGGAAAAGTGCGCGGCGGACTTTACGGCAACACGCCAAGCCTGGCCGTACTCGATGAAAGCGGTAACTTACCGTATCAAATCGATTTTCGCGGCGTGTATGCCAGTGTGCTAGAGCGGTGGTGGAATTTACCGTCTCAAACCGTGCTGGGCGGCAAGTTCGCTCTCACGCAGTTCGTATAATTGCGGAATTCGCAGACGCTGCGTTAGCGTGGATCAACCTTGATTTAAAATCGGGCCAGCCATATCCGGTTGGCCTGATTTTTTGAAACTCGATTTTCTCGCAACGATGCCTGTATATCCGGCTCGATTAAATCGGCACAGAAACTGCCCCATATTATGGCAACAGAGAAGGCAGTGAATGATTATCCTTACGCGCAATCTCAGTTTATCGGTTTCCCAATTGACTTAAGGCTGTAACGTGTTTCGCATTCCCAAAACTTTGCTGGTGCCATTAATCGTGGCGTGTGCGCTGTTCATGGAAAACATGGACTCCACGGTGATTGCAACGTCGCTGCCGACCATTGCGCGCGATTTGCACGAAGACCCGATCGCACTGAAGCTGGCGCTCACTTCCTACTTGCTGAGCCTGGCTGTCTTCATTCCAATCAGCGGCTGGATGGCAGACCGTTTTGGTGCACGCACAGTGTTCCGATCTTCCATCGCGGTGTTCATGGGAGGTTCGATCCTTTGCGCA
>DASUGV010000427.1:0-3678 GCA_036273835.1 Rhodocyclaceae bacterium | reverse complement strand
GAATGCAGACGGAAGCGCTCGCCGATCGTCGCCATGACATTGACATCATGTACGCCATGCACGTTGAGCCATATGAGTTGATTGTGTTTTTTATACTGGCGCGATTCGTCGAGTGAAGCAAAAGTGATCTCGGTCAGATTTTCCGCGCTGTAATCGAATAAAGTGATACTGGGCTTATCAACCTTGATTTCGCCCATATGCTGCAGCGCGCCGGGCGGCTGTCCCAGCTTTTTGACGTAGGTTGTGCGCTGCTTGCGAGGGCGGCCATCTGGACGTTTCGACATTTTTGAATCCGGTTCGGGGATGATTTCAGTATCATGCAGCTTCGTCGCTGCAAATGGTAAGCACCAAAACGTATTTTAAAAAGATAGGAGGATTGCATGGCCTGGACAATAGGCATGTTGAAAGAATCCGATCCAGCCGAGCGGCGCGTGCCGCTGGTGCCGGACGTCGCCAAGAAATTCCGGCAACTCGGTGCCGATATCCTGATTCAACGCGGTGCCGGCGCACAAGCCAATTTGAGCGAAGCCGATTTTGCCGACGCGCAGTGGCTGGATTCGTCCGACGCCATCCTTGAGCGCGCCGATTGTCTATTGACCGTCACCTCGCCGCCGGATTCCATCGTTGCCCGCATGCGTTCCGGCACCGTGTTGCTCGGCATGCTACAGCCATACGCCAGCGCCGAGCGCGTCAAGCAATTGCAGGTAAAACAAATCACCGCCTTCGCGATGGAATTGCTGCCGCGCATTTCGCGTGCGCAGAGCATGGACATCCTATCGTCGCAAGCCGCATGCGCGGGCTATCAATGCGTATTGATCGCAGCGAATCATTGCCCGAAATTTTTTCCCATGCTGACATATGCCGCGGGCACGGTGCGTCCCTCGCGCGTGCTCATCATCGGCGCGGGCGTCGCGGGCTTGCAAGCTATCGCCACCGCCAAGCGGCTCGGTGCCATGGTCGAAGCCTACGACGTGCGACCGGAGACGCGCGAGCAGATCGAATCGCTCGGCGCCAAGTTTGTCGACACGGGCGTGTCCGCAGCTGGGCAGGGCGGCTACGCGCGCGAGCTCAGCGAGGATGAAAAACGTCAGCAAGCCGAAAAACTCGGCAAGGCGATTTCGCAATGCGACGTACTGATCACCACTGCTGCCATTCCCGGCAAACGCGCGCCACGCATTGTCACGGCTGCCATGGTCGCCGCCATGAAACCCGGCGCGGTGATCGTCGACATGGCAGCCGAATCCGGCGGCAACGTCGAAGGCTGCGTGGCGGGCGCCAATACGCAGATCGGTAACGTGTTGCTCATCGGTCCCACGCATTTGCCCAGCCGCATGACCACGCACGCCTCGGAAATGTTTTCGAAAAATCTGTTCAACTTCATCGGCCCCATGCTCAAGGACGGCGTGCTCACGCTCGATTGGGATGACGAAATCATAAAAGGAACCTGCTTGACGCACGCAGGCGAAGTTCGCCACGCCGGCGTCAAACAGGTACTGCAGTTGTAGCCCGGATGCAGCGCAGCGAAATCCGGGACATCGCGGAAACGGCTCCCGGATTCCGCTGCGCTGCATCCAGGCTACCGAAATTTGAAATGTCAGTACGCCACTCATTACGCCACTGAGGAGAACAAGAAATGGAAGGCTTCACCGCACTTTATATTTTCATGCTCGCCGCGATCACCGGTTACGAAGTGATCTCGCGCGTGCCAGTCATTTTGCATACGCCGCTGATGTCCGGCTCCAACTTCGTGCACGGCGTCGTGCTGGTCGGCGCGATGGTGGTATTGGGCGAAGCGGAGACGCCTGTCGAGCTGACCATTGGTTTCATTGCGGTTCTGCTGGGTGCTGCCAATGCTGCCGGCGGTTACGTGGTCACCGAGCGCATGCTGGCCATGTTCAAGTCCGACAAGAACAAGAAAGAGAGCGCGAAATGACATCGACATGGTTGATTAATGTCGCCTATTTTGCGGCGGCGGTACTGTTCATTCTCGGTTTGAAAAGCATGTCTTCGCCCGTCACCGCGCGGCGTGGCATCGTTTGGGCGGGTGCTGGCATGCTGGTGGCGACGCTGGCTACGTTTATGCTGCCGGAGATGCGCAACATCACATTGATGATTATTGCCATTGTCATAGGCGGTGGTGTGGCGTGGTGGTCAGGTAGAGTCGTCAAGATGACCGACATGCCGCAGATGGTCGCCATCTACAACGGCATGGGCGGCGGCGCGGCGGCATGCATTGCCGCGGTCGAATTTGCGCGTGGGCAAATGCAAGGCGAAACGGCGGTTGGTTTGGCCGTGCTCGGCGCGCTGATCGGGTCAGTGTCGTTCGCCGGCTCTTGCGTGGCCTTCGCCAAGCTGCAAGGGCTGATGAACAAGGCGTTCAGATTGCCGCAGCAGAACATCGTCAACATTGCGCTCGCGACCGCTACCGTTCTGGTCGGTGCTTCCATCGTGCTGCTCAATACACCTACCGCCGCCCAAGTCATCCTGTTCTTCGTTATGTCACTGGCATTGGGTGCCATCGTCACCCTGCCCATCGGCGGCGCCGACATGCCGGTCGTGATCTCGCTGTTCAACGCCTTTACCGGTTTGGCAGTCGGCTTCGAAGGTTATGTCCTTGGCATACCCACCCTGATCATCGCCGGCATCGTCGTCGGCGCGGCGGGCACCTTGCTGACGCAGCTCATGGCCAAGGCGATGAATCGGCCGATCACCAACATCCTGTTCCAGCCGATCACCGGCGAAGCACAAGCGGGTGGCGGAACGGTAACGGGTACGATGAAAGAACTGTCCGGCAACGATGCGGCTTCGATGATGCGTTACGGTCAGAAAGTCATCATCGTGCCCGGTTACGGCATGGCCGTCGCCGGCGCGCAGCACAAGGTGTGGGAGATGGCGCAACTGCTGGAAGACGCCGGCGTCGAAGTCAAATTTGCCATCCATCCCGTCGCCGGACGCATGCCCGGCCACATGAACGTGCTGCTCGCCGAAGCGGGCGTGCCCTACGACAAGATTTTCGACCTCGAAGAAATCAACGCCGAATTCCCGCTCGCCGACGTGGTGCTCGTGATCGGCGCCAACGACGTGGTGAACCCCGTCGCACGCACCGACAAATCCAGCCCTATCTACGGCATGCCCATTCTCGACGTGGACAAGGCACAGAATGTCATTGTCATCAAGCGTGGTAAAGGCGCGGGTTATTCCGGTATCGAGAACGCTCTCTTCTATCAAGACAATTGCCGCATGCTCTACGGCAGCGCGCAGGCGGCAGTGGCGGAGGTGATTCAGGCTATCAAGGCGATGGGGTGAAATGTAACAGACAGATCAACTATCATGTCCTCGATGACGAACCTTACGCATCGCGTTGCCAAATCAGTAGGCAAGCATTTTGTGTCACTCTCATGTGTTCAGTGCTTACCTACAAACCCACGTAAGGTTCACATGTTCTCGGGATTCGTCGTTGATATTTCGGGAGAGTGGTTCTACGTCACCGCAGGCCACATTCTTCGTGACATTCAGACCGCACTCGCATCAGGTTCGTCATTCGACATTTGGAGGTTTGGCGACCTAACGGCTGGCAATCTGTTCGGCAAAAGTCCAGTGCCTTATGACTTTATTGTAGAAACGTGGCTTGTGCTCCGCGATGAGACAGTTGGGTTGGACTATGCAGCCGTTCATCTT
>DASUGV010000426.1:0-2598 GCA_036273835.1 Rhodocyclaceae bacterium | reverse complement strand
CTTTTGTACCGGAGGGTATCCGTGTGCCGCATGCTTTCAGCGACAATTGTAAATATACGAGCACAGGCTTGAGTTGCATCGTGCCGCCGGGCAACTATTTTATGATGGGTGATAATCGCGATCAGAGTGCCGATTCGCGTGTGTGGGGTTTCGTGCCGGACGAGAATATTGTGGGCAAGGCGGTCTACATCTGGTTCCATGCCGACAGCATTTTACCGCCCAAGGGCATCAGTTTCGGACGCGACGGTAGTCTCAATTGAGCATAACTGCGGAAGGAATGGGAATGAAGCGACAAAGAGGATTAACGCTGTTGTCGACATTGATTGTCGGTGCCTTAGTAATGGCAGTCTTGATATTAGGCTTGAAATGTGTCCCAGTATTCAACGAATATTTTGCGATAAAGAAAGCGTTCAATGAGGTGGTGCAGAGTGTAGATCCTGGATCGCCTCCATCCACATTTCGTAGCGCATTTCAAAAGCATGCGGATGTTGATGACATCGAGTCTCTCGATGCGCAATCGATTGTTGTAACAAAGGAGAATGGCAAAGCGTTTCTTTCTGCGGATTACCGTCGTTATGTCAAGCTGTTCGCGAACGTTAGTTTGGTGTTTGATTTCTCCGTAGCAACCGATGGCGCGCCTGATGCGTAAAGATAAAGTACTTCGCTATTCGCCGTGACATACGAGACGCTCGAACGAGCATTGTCATATCATTTCAATCGTTGGCAGCTTCTACAGCAGGCACTAACACACCGCAGCTACGGCGCCGACAACAACGAACGACTCGAATTTCTCGGCGACAGCATTCTCAATATGGTGGTTGCCATGGCGCTCTACGAGCGTTTTGGCCAATTGAAGGAAGGTGAATTGTCGCGTTTGCGTGCGCAGCTTGTGCGGCAAGAAGCGCTACGGACAATCGCTGAGCGCATCGGCATCGGTCAGATGTTGCATCTGGGTGAAGGCGAACTGAAAAGTGGTGGTCATGGCCGCCCGTCCATCCTGGCCGACGCGACCGAAGCGATATTCGGTGCGATCTTTCTCGATGGTGGTTTTGATGCGGCGAAACGAGTCATCGATATGTTGTATGCCGATATCATTGCCAAACTGGATCCTTCGACCTCTCTCAAGGACCCTAAAACTGCTTTGCAGGAGTATCTGCAATCGCGCCGCATGCCTTTGCCGAAATATGACTTGGTTGCATCGCGTGGCGAGGCGCATGCTCAGGAGTTCGAGGTGGAGTGTGTGATGCCTGAACTTGGATTACGCACGCGCGGTATAGGCACCAATCGGCGTGCCGCAGAACAAGCCGCTGCCGCGCAAGCAATGGAACATATCGGTACCGCCAGCGGCCATTCATGAACACACAGTTTCATACCGGATTCATTGCCATCGTCGGCCGGCCCAACGTAGGCAAATCAACACTGCTCAACTGCCTGATCGGGCAAAAGATCAGCATCGTTTCACGTAAGGCACAGACTACCCGGCACCGCATTACCGGTGTGTTGACCGAAGGGCAACGTCAGTTCATTTTCGTCGATACGCCGGGTTTCCAAACGCGACATCGCAATGCGCTCAACCGTACTATGAATCGGACGGTAGGTCAGGTGCTGTCGGAAGTAGACGTCGTGTTGTTCCTGATCGAATCAGGTCGTTTCAATGATGAGGACCGGCAGGTCCTAGCGCAGATGCCTGATGGTGCGAAAATCATACTGGTTATCAACAAGATCGACCGGCTAGAGGACAAGCTTGCTGTATTGCCATTTATCGAACGTATGACGAAGGAATATTCGTTCGCGAATATCGTACCGGTCAGCGCCGAACGCGGTTTAAACATTCCCGAATTGCTCAAGACGGTAGCCGCCTATTTGCCTGAAGCGGCGCCGCTGTTTGGCGAGGACGATGTCACCGACCGTAGCGAACGCTTTCTAGCGGCGGAATTCCTGCGCGAGAAAATCTTCCGGCAATTGGGCGAAGAACTGCCGTATGGCATGACCGTCGAAATCGAGAAATTTGAAACGGAAGGTAACCTACGCCGTATCCATGCAGCCATCATTGTCGACAAGGACGGTCACAAAGGCATTGTCATAGGCAAGAGCGGCGAATGTTTGAAGCGCATTTCCAGCGAGGCGCGCGCCGATCTGGAAAAACTCTTCGAAGGCAAAGTCTACTTAGAGGTTTGGGTCAAGGTGAAGAGCGGCTGGGCGGACGATGAACGCGCGCTCAAGAGCTTGGGATACGATTAGCGCCTGATCCTTGTGTTGAACGCCTCATGGCTACCTACAAACTGCGCATAGAACATGAAGCCGGATTTGTACTGCATACTTATCCTTGGCGCGAGACAAGCTTGATTGTCGAAATCCTCTCGCGTGATCATGGCCGCTTGCCCTTGGCCGCGAAAGGTGCGCGGCGTCCTGGTTCGGCAATGCGTGGCGTGCTGATGGCATTTCAACCTTTGGTTGTATCGTGGGTGGGCCGCGGCGAAGTCAAGACGCTGACACAAGCTCATTGGCAAGGTGGCCAGACTTTGCTCGGCGGAGTGGGTTTACTGTGCGGCTATTATCTGAATGAATTGATGATGCGCCTATTGCCGCGCGAAGATG
>DASUGV010000425.1:0-2665 GCA_036273835.1 Rhodocyclaceae bacterium | reverse complement strand
TGCTGATTGTCGCCGACTACGATTGCGACGGCGCGACAGCCTGCGCCGTAGGCGTGCGCGCGCTGCGCGCGATGGGCGGCCACGTTCAATACCTGGTGCCGAATCGCTTCGAATACGGTTACGGACTCACACCCGCCATCGTCGAACTGGCGATGCATATGGAACCCGCCGTGTTGATCACCGTCGACAACGGCATCGCCAGCGTCGAGGGCATCGCCGCGGCCCGCGCGCTCGGCATCAAGACGCTCGTCACCGATCACCATCTGCCTGGCGAATTTCTGCCTGATGCCGATGTCATCGTCAATCCGAACCAGCCCGATTGCGATTTCGCCAGCAAGCATCTCGCTGGCGTCGGCGTGATGTTCTATGTCGCATCAGCCGCCCGCGCGGAGTTGCGCACGCGCGGATGGTTCGAGAAAAACGGCCGCGCTGAACCCAGGCTCGGCGAGTTGCTCGATCTCGTCGCGCTCGGCACCGTCGCGGATGTCGTGAAGCTGGACGCCAATAATCGCGTGCTCGTCAGCCAAGGTTTGTCGCGCATGCGTGCAGGCCGCATGCAACCAGGCCTGCGCGCGCTGTTCGCGGTCGCCGCGCGCGAACCTGCACGCGCCAGCACCTTCGACATGGGCTTCGCCCTCGGCCCGCGCCTGAACGCGGCGGGTCGTCTCGCCGACATGTCGCTCGGCATCGAATGCCTGATCACCGACGACTTCGCGCGCGCGATGAACATCGCCCAGCAACTTGATCAATTGAATCGCGAACGGCGCGGTATCGAAGAAGAAATGCGCGACACGGCGCTCGCCACGCTGGCGTTCACCGACATCGGCGACCGCGCGGCGATCTCGCTGTACGAAGCCGATTGGCATCAAGGCGTCATCGGCATCGTCGCGGGCCGCATCAAGGAACGCGCGCATCGTCCCACCGTCGCGTTCGCGAAATCGGGCGACGGACAACTCAAAGGCTCGGGCCGTTCGATTCCGGCATTGCATCTGCGCGATGCGCTCGATCTGATCACCAAACGCCATCCCGATCTGATCCTCACCTTCGGCGGCCACGCGATGGCGGCGGGCCTGTCGATACGCGAAGAAAACTTCGCGTGCTTCGCCGATGCGTTCGCCGATATCGTCGGCGAGTTGCTCGCGCCTGCCGATCTGCAACGCGTCATCGAATCCGACGGCGCGCTGGAAGCGGCTTACATGTCGCTGGAAATGGCGCGCACGCTGGAACACAACATCTGGGGCCAGGGCTTCGCGCAACCCTTGTTCGACGAAGTGTTCGAAGTGGAAAGCCAGCGCCTGCTGAAAGAGCGGCACCTCAAGTTAAAGCTGAAGAAAGGCAACGCGAGTTTCGATGCCATCCAGTTCAACTGCGCGGATGCCGTGCCGGATCGTATTCATGCGGCATATCGTCTAGCGGTCAACGAATACAACGGTGTTGCCAGTGTGCAATTGATGCTGGAGCATTTCGAGGCGGCGTGAGGAAACAAAAGCTGCTTCACCGCCAAGGCACAAAGAAGCACTAGGAGAATCTGGGGAGTTAGAACTTGTAGGGTGCAATAAACGCAGCGCATTGCACCGTATGGTCAGCAAACATTCGGCGCAATGCGCTGCGTTTATTGCGCCCTACGAGCTCTCAGTATGAAACTGGCAACGGTTCAGAAAAACCAAATGAGATGTTTTTTGGATCATCGGGCCACGCCTTGTCTCCGAAGGTATAAATTTCCAGAAGATAAATTTTTCCTTCGCGAACTTTGATCAAACTACCTGCTGGCACATCGAGGTCTGGAGTTTCAATTACCACTTCGCCTCCAATCATTTCTAGTGGAGATACGAGTGCCGATTTGCTTGACACTTCGAAGTACGCGTAAAGGCCAGTACCTGTAAGTGTGATGCGATCTATTTGCGCTGACGCCAGCTGTGCTTGAAGAACTTGATGTTGATCGGTACTTCCTCCGAGCAATCGACGAGCAAGCTCGAAAACTAGCGAGGATAAACTTGACGATACTTCTGATCTGCTGAGTTCGCGTGGGTAGTACATAAATAAATCGAGCTGGGCCCCTATGATCTTCAGGTGTTGCGGGTTTATTTCGGGCGAAGCGCATCAAGATGCTGCTTCAGACGCATTTCAACCACGCCCTTGCCACCGATTGTATTGTCGTAGAACAGCGCGCGAAATCCAGCGATGTCAAAAGGCAGGCGCTCGCGCTTCCTGTCACTTAGGAGAATCGTGGGCTTTCCAATTGCGTGAGCAAAGCCTACCTCGTAAAAAACATTGGCGTTGTTCGGTGTGACATCGGCAATAATTAGAGCTGCTGATCGGATAGACCGCGTGACGTCTTCCATGATTTGCCCTGATGTATAGAAATCGTCTCCACGTATGACTTTGTAGCCGTACGACTCGCAAACCGGATATATAACATCGCGATAGAGAACGTCGAATTCCTCGGTGAACTGCATGACAACGAAGCACGTCGGCGCCTCTCCAAATATCCTGACATTTCGCACCGAGGATTCTGTATGGCCTTGCAGAAGTACCGCCAGTTGTCCTCTCTTTAGGGATTTAGTCGTTTCGACAACCTTGACCCCTTGGCAATGCAGTTCCACATTGGAACCTCTTGCTGTCAGTTTCATTTGAAGCCACTGATCGACTGGAAGACTGGACCCTT
>DASUGV010000424.1:0-2060 GCA_036273835.1 Rhodocyclaceae bacterium | reverse complement strand
GCGACAAAGCAAATCGCCGCGATCGTGAAGACAATTCAGACCGATACGCAAGATGCGGTTGCCGCTATGGAAAACTCGACGCGAGGCGTGGTCGATGGAGCCAAACTATCCGATGCGGCAGGTCAGGCGCTGTCCGAAATCAGCTCCACGATTTCACCGATTTCCTGCGAGGACTCGCCGAGACGTTTAATCCGCTTCGATGTTTCCTGGATCTGCTCGCGGATTTCGTTCATGCCTTTGATGGAGTTCTGCACGGCGTCGGCGCCCTTGCGTGCCGCTTCCAGTGAGCGGCGCGCCACGCCTGCTGTTTGCAACGCGTTGGTGGATACGGTACTGATCGAGCGTGCCATCTCTTGAATCTGCGAACCGGCTTGTGAGATTTCGCGCGATTGTTTCTCGGAAGCGTCGAGCAACTCACCGGATACGCGTTGCGCGGATTCAGTCGCGATCGTCACACGGCTGGCCGCGTCGTTGATGCGTCGTACCAGCACCGAGAGTTCTTCAATCGTGTAATTCACCGAGTCGGCAATGGCGCCGGTCACGTCTTCCGTCACCGTCGCACGAATGGTCAAGTCACCATCCGCCAAGTCGCCCATTTCGTTCATCAAGCGCAAAATGGCTTGCTGCGTATTGTTCCGGTCGCCTTCCGCCGAGGCGCGTTGCCGTTCGGCTTCGTCGCGGCGGAACTTGATGTCGTCGTTATATGTGCGTGCCAGAAAATACAGTGCAATCAACGCGAGTGTGCCAAACACGAGGATTGCAACCACAAGCGGGCTGAAACCCGTGAAGGCTTTCCTGTAACCGGCAGCCAATGCATCGGTTTCCTGCAGCAATGTGGTCGAATTGCTGAAGAGCTGCGAACCCGCGCGCTTGGCCTGTATCAGCAACTGGACATTGGACAGAATACCGCCGACGGAAATCTGGTGGAGCTGCGCATAGCGCTTGAGGCCTTCGAGCTTATCGTTGGTGTCCGCATCCGAAGTCATTTTGGTCAGTTCGTCGAGTAGTTCATCCAGCGAACTAGAATCTTTACTCAGCAGAAATGCCACTTCCGGATCGACTGTTTCAGATGCCAATAGCGCATTGGCATTTTTTGCCATGCGCTGCGTCAGCATCACCACCTGATTGGCCGTGGCAATTTCCACGGCCGGTGCGCCGCGCTGCAACTTGAGGGCCGCAACCTGTTCGGCAAGATCCAGCAACTGTGCGTTGTTGCTATTAATGGTGCTGACGGCGCTACCGATACGCGTGAGACTGACCTGCTGACTAACCAGCGAGGTTGCATCCTTATTTACCTTTTCCCATGTATCGGCGAGGTCGGCTAACTGGCTTTGCACGGAGCGGGGGCTGGCCGGTACCGATACGCCATCGACATCGCCGCCGCGCGTGACGGCGGCCAACAGGCTGGCGAAGCGCTCGCGGCTTTCCTTCATTTCCGTAAAGCCCGTACGGCCACCGGTTACCGCCAGCTGCGCCGCTTTTGCGAGCACTTGCGACTGTGTACCCATTTGGGTAGCGGCCGAAACGAATGCCGTGCCTTTGGCAGAGTTTACGATTTGCAAATATGTCAATGTAATTGCGATGGCCGCGAATACGCCGGATGCAATAAGCAGGTAGCGCAGTTGCAGCGATACCGACTTGTCGCCGAGCCACGGTAGTTTTATGCGTCCGCGCGGAGCGCGGGGTTGCATATCGTCAGTGACGGTTGCGTTATCCATGATGGTGCTGTCAGCGCCAATTGGAGCGCTGTACGCGCTTTTTCCGCCGAACGTGCGACCAAACAGTTTGAGTGCCATGCGTTACTCCGGTAGTTCGGGCTATCGTTGTTGTGATGCCAGGGTATTCAACCCAAAATTTAAATTCTCAAATAATCGAGTGTTCGATCGGATATTCATATAGCATTTTCCAATTTGATTGTCTTTGACTTCGTTATTGGCGATGATCAATGCTCGCATCCAGAAAGCGCGAATCGGCCAGTAGAGGCCGCACTGCGAGACGCTTCCAAAGCCTGCCTTGCGTGTCGCGCAAAGCACCGCTGATCCAGGGACGTCCGTCCGCAA
>DASUGV010000423.1:0-6738 GCA_036273835.1 Rhodocyclaceae bacterium | reverse complement strand
GTTCGACGCCGGATGCGATATGTCAAAGCCATAGTTATGCGCCATTTCTTTGAGTTCTGACAGCGCCATGATCTGTTCGGACAATTCCTCACGGTCACGAATGATGTCGTCGGTCGAATGCGCATCGTCCAGGCTGCGCTTTTCCGCACGTTTTATTTCGATCAGGAAGTCGACGCCATAGAGCGCGACACGGCGGTAGTCACCGATGATGCGGCCGCGTCCGTACGCATCCGGCAAGCCGGTGACAATGTGTGAACGGCGTGCTTTGAGTACATCTTCTGGATAGGCATCGAATACGCCGGCATTGTGTGTCTTGCGATACTTAGTGAAGATTTCTTTGACATGCTTGTCGACGGGAAAATCATAGGCTCGCAGACTACTTTCGATCATGCGCCAGCCGCCATTGGGAAAGATTGCTCGCTTGAGCGGAGCATCCGTTTGCAGACCGACAATAATCTCGTTGTCCTTGTCGATGTAGCCTGCGTAGTGCGCCGTAATCGATGAAGGAATTTGCGAGATGTCGAGAACACCGCGTTCGCGTTCAGCGGCGAATAGAACGTTAAGTTTTTCCCACAATGCTGTTGTGCGCGGTGTGGGGCCGGACAGAAAACTAGACTCGCCAAGATAGGGCGTCATATTTCCGTGGATGAAATCGCTGACGTCCACCACACGCCGCCACGCGCCGTCTCTGAAACTCCGCCATGCGTACGTTGTTGCGGTGCTTGTAGAATTTGCGTCGCGCTCTGCCATGATTTGCCCCTATTGAAAAATCAGGATGCCGGTCCAGTTACATTTAGCTGTTGGTACTATGCGCCACAAGCCAAAATATCCATTTGATCCTGATCAATATCATGGTTGCGATTGTTACATTTGACGCTATTCCCATGAATATTCATTTGGAATATTTTAGAGTGAAACCCCGCGGACGTAAGGAACGCATCTGCAAAAAGATGAACATACAGTCGCTGACGCAAAGACTGATCAACGTCAAATACGCGGCTGGCATCGCCTGCTAAGATGGACGCACGCTGCAGTTAGCCTGCGCGAATCGGCTCCGGAGCTCGTAAATGCAGACATTTTTTACCGCGCCCACGCGCCAGAACGTCGGTCTCACCTCGGTTTCTCTCGGTCTGGTCCGCGCACTGCAACGCCAGGGGCTGCGCGTCGGCTTCGTCAAACCGGTCGCGCAACATGATACTCGCATAGAGCAATCTATTCACTTCGCACGGGAAATCTGCGGCATAGATTCGCCTCAGGCATTACCCATTTCGCATGTCATCGCCAAATCCTCCGGCGGTCAGAACGATGATCTCCTCGAAGAAATCGTTGGCCTGTGCATGGCCGCTGCCGAAGGCAATGATGTACTTGTCATAGAGGGACTGCACAGCGATGCCAGTCAGTCCTTTCCGTCCCGGTTGAATGCCGAAATCGCTCGCGGTCTGCACGCCGAGATGGTGCTCGTCACCGGTGCCGATCATGGCGGAGCACTTGTCGAGATGAATCAGACAGCGAGCCAGTTCAGACACGAAGGCTGTAACATCGCTGGCGTTATCGTCAATAAGGCCGGCACAGATTTCGATGCTGTCGCAGCCGTCGCGGCGTTTGATTCCTTGCCGCTCTGGGGCGTCGTGCACTTCGCGCCGGCACTGCTCGCACCGCGTACCCTGGACATCGCGCGCCACCTGCAGGCGGAGGTCGTCGTGACAGGCGAGATCGCGAGCCGTCGCGTGCTTGATGTCGTACTCGCGGGCGGCTCGGCAGTCGAGATGGTCGACCGGCTCAAACCCGGCGCACTGATCGTCAGCTCCAGCGACCGCGAAGACATCATGCTCGCTACGGCGCTGGCTGCAAGCACCGGCATACGACTCGCGGGTCTGCTGCTGACTCATTCATCCGTCATCGACCCGCGCATCAGCCGGGTGGCCGGCAGTGCCTTCGACAACGGCCTGCCGATCCTGCGCATCGGCGGTGACAGTTTCGGTACGGCGAGTCTCATCAGCCGCCTGCCGCCCGCAGTTCCCGAAGACGACATCGAACGCATGGAAGCCGTGATAGAAACGATTGCCGAGCAGCTTCGTCCTGAAGCGCTCGCAGCTGCCGTGAGAGTCCCCGCGTCCAACTACCTGTCGCCGCCTGCCTTCCGCTATCAACTCATCCAGAAAGCCCGAGCCGCACACCGACGTATCGTGCTGCCCGAAGGCGACGAACCTCGAACCATCCGCGCCGCCGTGATCTGCGAAGAGAAAGGCATCGCGCACTGCGTACTGCTCGGCAAGCGCCGCGCGATCGAAACCGTCGCGGCCGCCCAGGGCGTGACGTTGCCGGACTCACTGGAAATCGTTGACCCCGACGCGGTGCGCGAAGACTACGTCGAAGCGATGGTCGCACTACGCCAGAGCAAGGGCTTAACGACGGAACAAGCGCGCGAACAACTTGTCGACAACATCGTGCTTGGCACCATGATGCTCGCCACCGAGCGTGTGCATGGCCTGGTCTCCGGCGCCGTGCACACCACCGCCAGCACAGTGCGCCCTGCGCTGCAACTCATCAAGACTGCTCCCAACTCTTCCGTTGTCTCGTCAGTGTTCTTTATGCTTATGCCCGATCAGGTGCTCGTCTACGGCGACTGTGCGATCAATCCGAATCCCACCGCCGAACAGCTCGCCGAGATCGCCATCCAGAGTGCCGACAGCGCGCGCGCTTTCGGTATCGAACCGCGTGTTGCAATGATTAGCTACAGCACTGGCCAATCCGGCAGCGGTGTCGACGTGGACAAGGTCCGTCACGCCTGCGAACTCGCCCAACAACGACGGCCCGACCTTCTCATTGACGGCCCACTGCAATACGACGCCGCGTCGGTCAAAGAAGTCGGCCAGCAGAAAGCACCCAACAGTCCCGTCGCCGGCCGCGCCACGGTCTTCATCTTTCCCGATCTTAATACCGGCAACACCACCTACAAGGCCGTACAGCGCAGCGCCAACGTTGTCAGCGTCGGCCCCTTGCTGCAAGGACTGCGCAAGCCAGTGAACGACCTCTCGCGCGGTGCCCTCGTCGATGACATTGTCTTCACCATCGCTCTCACCGCCATCCAGGCCGGCATGGCCGATGCGAAAAGCGAATAGCCCGACTGAATTTCTATTTGATAAATATCTTCACAGTATTCTTCGAGAGGCGGAAATATGATAAACGAATATGAAACAATGGCGACCTATGAAATTGGCTCTACGTCGTAACCTTCTGTCATAAGAGCGCAGCACTCTGCTTCTTGATCGAATGGTTGCGGGGGCTTTCAAGATAAACCAGTGGCAGCGCCACCATTACCGCGCCGCCTACGATATTTCCCGCCGTGCTGAATACGAGATGAACAGTGCATCGCCTGCGCTCGACGAACCGTTACCGAGCAATGCGATGGCGAAGGTCGTCATGTTGGCGATGGAATGTTCAAAGCCGAGGTAGAGGAATATGAAGACGACGAGCACCATGCTGGCGAGCCTTGCCAGATCGGTATCGACGCGCAGGGCAATGAGTGTGGCCAGGCAGACGATCCAGTTCGCAAGCACGCCCTTGAAGAAGATCACGCCGGCGGCCTGATGGACCTTGTGCGCTGCACCGAGATAGAGAGCGTGGTTGGTGGGAAGCGCGTCGATGATGCCGGCACCCCATAGCAGCAACGCGATGACGATGGCGCCGAGCATGTTGCCGAGGTAGCAGGCAGTCCATAGCCGGAACGCGTCGCGCCAGCGCGTGCTATGGGCGAAGGATGACATCGCCATGTACATGACATTGCTGGTGAACAGTTCGGTTTGCGTGAACACGATGATGCACAAACCGACACCGAAGAAAGCAGAGGCGAGAACCTTGCCGAAAGGCGAGCCGCCGAGATCCTGGACGAGCGACCAGAACACCATGACGACGATGGCCAGGTACATGCCGGCGAGGACGGCGCGCAGGCCGTAGCGACCAGGCGCGGCGTCGAGCAGAGCTACTTTGCCATGTGCACCCGCGATCATCTTCTCAAGACCTTGCATCATTTTCTCCACGAAAAAATGGCCCAGCATAGGTCTTTGATCCAGAGTGAATTCGATCTGCATCAACAAAACGCAACGCGGCGCAAGACGCGTCGACGTCTGGCACAGTATTGATCGGTGTCTCGATGAGGGCAAACTTGAGCGTCGATGCACGGCGTTGATGACAAGTACATTCGATCATGCCGCGCATCGCAGGCACGTTGTTTGATCCAGAACAATTGCTGCCTATGCGAAAACCTGGGCGCCAGAGCGAACCGCGATGGACTATGCCAGAATCCGAAGGACGAGGCGTTGAGAAAATACGAAGCACGCCATCACTCTGGATGTTGATGCCAATGGACGAAAAGCACTATCTCTCTCCGCTGTTCGAGCCTCGCAGTGTGGCCATCATCGGTGCGACCGAACGCGAAGGCACGCTCGGTGACGTGCTTGTCCGCAACATGCTCGCTGCCGGCTACGGCGGTGTACTTTCCGCCGTCAATCCGAAGCACGATACGGTGCATGGCATAAAATGCTATTCGCATATTCGTGACGTCGCTTCCACCGTCGATCTGGCCGTGATCGCAACGCCAGCGAAGACGCTGCCGGACATCGTCGATGAATGCGGCAAGGCGGGCGTACGCATGGCGGTGATCCTATCCGCCGGTTTCGGCGGCGTCGCTGGCGACAAGTTGAGAGCTGACGCGCTTGATCGTGCGCGCAGACACGGTCTGCGTCTGCTCGGACCCAATAGCCTTGGCGTGGCGCGCCCCTCGATCAGATTGAACTCCACTTTTGCTCACGGCAAGGCGATCGCGGGATCGGTTGGATTCATATCGCAATCGGGCGCTCTATGTGCGGCGATGCTCGACTACGCATGGCCCAATCAGATCGGGTTTTCGAATGTCGTTTCCCTCGGGATGTCGTGTGATCTGGATTTCGGCGAAATCCTCGATTACATGGTTTGGGATTTCCGCACGGAGAGCGTCCTGCTCTACATCGAAGGCGTACGCGATGCACGTCGCTTCCTGTCTGCTCTGCGAGCTGCGGCGCGGTTCAAACCGATCATGGTGCTTAAGCCGGGCCGCAACGCGGTCGGCTTGCGCGCAGCACAGCAGCATACAGGCGCGCCGGCCGGCGACGACGCGGTCTTCGATGCGGCGCTGCGGCGCGCGGGCGTCGTGCGGCTTGGCAGCCTCAGCCACCTGTACGCCACGTCCAAGGCCTTGTTCGCGGGCTTCCGGCCGCGCGGCAATCGCCTTGCCATCATTACCAACGGCGGTGGCCCTGGCGTCCTTGCTGCGGACCGTGCAGGAGATCTGGGTATTCCGCTCGCGCGATTGTCTGCGGTCACGCTCAAGCGACTCGCGGGGATACTGCCGTCGGCATGGCCGCTCGACAATCCGCTCGATCTCGTCGGCGACTCGGACCCTGACCGCTATGCCGCGGCGTTCGCAGCGCTGCTCGATGACGACGATGTAGATGGCGTGTTGTGCCTGCTGACGCCGCAGGCGATGACGCAGCCGACCGAGGTTGCGCGGCGCGTGATTGCTCAGCATGGCCGCACGGAGAAACCTGTCCTCACAAGCTGGCTTGGAGAAGATCAGGTGCGTGATGCGCGCGAAGCGTTCCGCCAGGCGGGCATTCCGTCGCTGCGTACGCCCGAGACTGCGGTCGAACTGTTCTCGTTCATCCATGCGTACTATCGCAATCAGCAATTGCTTGCGCAGGTTCCACCGCCGCTCGCCGACAGCAACCCGCCCGACGTGGCGCATGCGCGCAAAGTGATTGACGCAGCCTTGCGGGCACACCGCACAACGTTGCTGCGCGAGGAAGTCATGGCCGTTCTCGCAGCTTTCCATATTCCTGTTCCATGGATCAAGGTCGTGCATTCGGCCGAAGAAGCCACAAACCTTGCGCTCGACGTCGACAATGCTATTGTCATCGCGGCGAATCTATCGGTGCCCGGCGTGCGACAGCGCGTGCTGGAAAAACCCCGCATCACGGCGGACGATATACGTGCCGCCTGCGTCGGCATACTCGAAGAGTTGCAACTGCGCATGCCCGAAGCGATTCGTTATGGCATATGCATACAGTCTAAAGAGGCAGACGCGACATCGATTGCGTTTGGCATCAAGGTATGGCGCGATCCGGTATTCGGCCCTGCCATCGGTTTCGGCGAGCATAGCGCCTCTGCGCGATACTGGCCCGACCGCGCCGTCGCATTGCCCCCGCTCAATGCCTTCCTGGTCGGCGAACTCATGCGCGACACTTATACGGTGCAAGCGATGCGGGAGACCGCGCCTGCATCGCTTGCGCTGGTAGAGAAAATTCTTTTGCGTGTCTCGGAGCTGGTCTGCGAACTGCCGGAAGTCATCGCACTGGATCTCGATCCACTGCACGTCGGCCTCGACTTCGCCGGTATCGAAAGCGCGCGCATCGATGTGGCGCGCGTTGCCGTGCGTGCGGGTACGTACGACCACATGGCGATTCATCCTTACCCGGCTCATCTCATATCGCAGTGGCATCTTGGCGATGGCACGCCTGTACTCGTGCGCCCGCTCAAACCGGAAGATGCAGAACTCGAACAACGCTTCGTGCAAGGGTTGTCGGCGCAGACACGCTACTTCCGTTTCATGAACAACATACGCGAGCTGACGCCGGCGACTCTCGCGAGGCTGACGCAGCTCGACTACGATCGCGAACTCGCCCTCATTGCGCTGATTGGGTC